>JANXQG010000512.1 GCA_025356915.1 Planctomycetota bacterium
GCTTCTGCGTCGGGGCACTGAGCCTGCTGACGGCCGTCCTTTACTTTGTTTACAAGCTTGTCTTCTGGAATAACTTCTCGGTGGGCATTGCCCCGCTGGTGATCGGTATTTTCTTCTTCGGTGCGGTCCAATTATTCTTCACGGGTATTCTTGGAGAGTATATCGGAGCAATTCACACGCAGGTCTTGAAACGCCCGCTGGTCATCGAAAGCGAACGAATCAATTTTGAGGATTGATGACTTTATAAGAAGGAGCTAAAAAACGATCATCCAGAACCAGGCCACGCCCGTAACCAACAATCCCGCGGAGGCGTTGTTTGTTCCCGACGTGCGGTTCGCTATACTCCCCGAACCGGGGGGGTGGGCTCTATGCTTCTCTTCATCGGCATGATGGGGACGGGTCACGGAACGCTATTGACCAACGACACGCTTCCTGGTGTCTATTACCAGTACTATCCGGTCCGCGTCGTGTGCGGCGTCTACTTTCTTTGGTTTGTTTCCGTGTATCTGACGCGCAAGAACTGGTGGACGGCTCTCCTGGGTTACGCAGCGGCCGGATTCGCTGTATTATGGAACACGGATGCGGGTTTAGTTAAGGACCGGCGATCCGCTCCTGGACGCTTTTTTCTCCCTTCCGCAGTGACGGCGTAGCCATTCGCTGCGGAAGGGGGGAAAAGAAGGTTTTTGCTGGCGGCATTTTTCTAGCAAGGAACCTAACGATCCACCGGGCAAGCCGGAGGGATTTTAATCATTGATCGGAATTGAGTTTAACGTGGACGACAAGATGCCCCATGGCCGTTTTCACATCGCACGTGATCCAACCCATATCCCCCAATCAGTGAGCTGTCAACACGCCCTTATTCCGTATTTGGCCACAGAGGTCACAGAGAACACAGAGAAAAACAGACAGGCATTGCATTCTGTTTTCCATCTCCGTGACCTCCGTGAACTCTGTGGCAAATAATACAACTTCCATTTATCTTCCTGTCTTTTATCTTCTTTTATCCGCAAGAGATCGCAATGAATTCCGTTTTCCTCACCGCCGTCGAACGATTCCGGCAACCCCAACCCCCAGCAGAATCAATCCGATAGCCCCCACGCCGGACATGGCCGCCATGCCAAGAGAGACCATGCTGCGTTGGGCCTGGACCCAGGCTGGCTCGGGAATATCGATCCCCGGCAGAATCCACTTTTCAAAGTACAGCTTCGTTTCCAGGGTCGACAGGCTCTTGACGAGCTTCCTCTCGTCCTCCGGAGATCGAAGACCGGCGAAGTAGGTGGGAAATTGGTGGTAAAGAATGATCGCTGCTATCACTGCCAGTAAGACGACAACCAAGCCAGCCACGAGAAATCGCTGCGGATTTCCCCAGGCGGGCTTCGTTGCCAGAGGCGTCGTCTCATCAGGGGCCTGGGTCGGGTGCAGGCACTGAATCTCCCGCATGGTGGGCACAGCACAGGCCTGACCGCACTTGCACTGTACGGTTTCGCCAGCCTGCTGCGGTTCGATCGATATCTTCTGCCCACAAGAACAGGGGAGCAAATAAGTCGTTCTATGATTACTCACGATTGTTGTACGGCCTCGCTTGAAATACCCCTGAACTCATTTCATTTTACCAGACAATTCACCTTCTGGCGAGCTACGGGAGAACTGCAAAGTCCAACGCGAATGGGTCAGGTCGATGTTTACGGGTAAGGGTCTCGGGTGAATTTCTACGTTCTCGCCGAAAAATCGACCAGACCCAGGACTTTGCAGTTCTACCCTGCGAGCTGGACACTCGCGCAAACACGACAAGCCATGTCAAAATGGGTAAGCCTTCTCTTGATAGCGGGATAAAATGATTTTGAAAACTGATAAAAAATAGAAGTTGCGGGGAGTTTTCGCATGTTTTATGACGTTTAAGCCGCGTGTGAGAAAGAACTTTCAAATTGAACAGACAAAGTACTGGACTAACAGAAACAACCAATTAGAATGTAACACCCTGACTAATTTTTTCGGGACGTGGGCGGGAGGAGATTTTTATACCCCCAATCGTATGAACAAAAGCGGCTCGGTTATGCTGTGGTCGGTCTCTGACCTCCTTGTTGTGGCCGGTCTCCGACCGAGCCACGTCGCCGACGGCGTTTCGGCGAGGTCGAGAGACCCGCGCCAAACCTGATTCGAGAGTTCCGCGCCGAACCTGACCGTGCCGATTAGAGAGGGGTGGCACTATTGGAAACCTTTTTGGGCACACCTATTTTCTTCGTAAGCGGAATCCCTTGCCAAATGTTCCGCTGAGGAATCATACCGGGAAAACCGTGGTAGAATTTTGTGGCTTTTAGCCACGACTTGTGGCATAATGTTATGTTAAGGGGAGCTTGGTCCTAGACTGTTTGATGGAGGAGAATTGCAATTGTACGATGCATTGCTAGACGACTTGGATGATGACGTAACTTTGCACGCGGATGAAGTGATCGACGAAATGGCCGATGACGCCATCGCGGGCTTTGGAGATGTGGACGACGATCTGATTCGGGATGTGCCCGACCATGTAGCAGAGTTGGACGAACTCGACTTGGACGTCAATGTCGACGGCCTCTTGGACGGCGTGGATGAAGACGAGACATGGTCGGACGATCCGGTGCGCATGTACCTGACGCAGATGGGAGAGATCCCGTTGCTGTCACGACGTGAAGAAGTGACTTTGGCCCGGCAAATCGAGGAGACCCGAGCCAAGTTCCGACGTCACGTGATTGCCTGCGACTACGTCATGCAGTTGGCCGTCAAGGTTCTGCGGCGGGTTCACGATGGCGAGCTGCCTTTTGATCGCACGGTTCAGGTTTCAGTGACCGACCAACTGGAAAAGAACCAGATTCTTGGCCGTTTGCCCTCGAATCTACGCACCTTGGAAACGCTTTTGAAGCGCAACCAACACGACTACAACCTGGCCACGAGCAAGTCGCGGGTGCCAACTCAGCGCTGCGCCGCGTGGCGACGGTTGGGACGTCGCCGCCGTCGGGCGGTTTACTTGATCGAGGAGCTTGGTTTGCGAACGCAACGGATCGAGCCGATGATCAAGACGCTCGAGGAGTTCAGCCGCCGGGTCGACGAACTCAAGGCCCGCATTGATGACCATCGCAAGAGTAAAGGTCGCCCACAACAGCGCGAGCCGTGGCTCACTGAGTTCCGCAATATTCTGCGCGCCACACAGGAATCGCCCACCAGCCTGCGAAATCGGGCCCGTTTTCTCAGGGATGTTTACGCTCGTTACCAGGAATCCAAGCGAGGGTTGTCGGAGGGAAACCTCCGTTTGGTGGTGTCGATTGCCAAGAAGTACCGCAACCGCGGCCTGAGCTTCCTCGACCTTATCCAGGAAGGCAACGCCGGTCTGATGCGCGCGGTCGACAAGTTTGAGTATCGTCGTGGTTTCAAGTTTTGCACCTACGCCACCTGGTGGATTCGCCAGGCAATCACCCGAGCCGTGGCCGATCAGAGCCGCACCATCCGCATCCCGGTCCACATGGTGGAAACGATGTCGAAGGTGCGAAGTGTGTCTCGCAAGCTGCAGCAGGACGGTGGCCGCGAGCCAACGATCGAGGAAATCGCCAACGCCGCCGAGACTTGCGTTGACGAAGCCCGACGCGTGCTGTCCATGAGCCGTTATCCTATCAGCCTCGACCGTCCCGTGGGCAATAGCGAAGACAGTCATTTCGGCGACCTGTTGCCCGATTCGACCACAAAGAACCCCGCCATCGGGGCAACGCAGGGGATGCTGCGGAATCGCATCAACAAGGTTCTCAAGACGCTCAGCTACCGCGAGCGCGAGATCATCAAGCTCCGCTATGGCCTGGGCGACGGCTATAGTTACACCCTGGAAGAAGTGGGGCACATTTTCAAGGTAACCCGCGAACGCATCCGTCAAATCGAGGCCAAAGCCGTCCGTAAGCTACAGCAGCCCAGTCGCAGTCAGGAGTTGGTCGGGTTCTTGGATTAGGTTTCGCGCGTCGAAGAATT
The DNA here is from genome assembly GCA_025356915.1 of Planctomycetota bacterium. GTDB lineage: Bacteria > Planctomycetota > Planctomycetia > Pirellulales > Thermoguttaceae > JANXQG01. The sequence goes on from JANXQG010000512.1 coordinate 3,991, forward strand.
TCAAGCCGCTTGTGCCGCAGAAGCCGCAAGCGGCTTTTTTATTGACGGCAAACCATACCGCTCGCAGTCACGACCGCGAGCGGTATACGATCCCCATGCGGGCCAGCACAGCTCAACTGGGACGGAGAGACTACTTTGACGTTGACCACTGTGGATCGGGCTGGGCGAGGATCTCGGCGGAAGTGTTCTGTTGTAATCGTGCGATAGCCGCAGTGGCTGCTTGCACGCGTGCCGCGTCGGCAAGCGGCTCCAATTCGACGGCAAAGTTCCGCGACTGGCCCGGGCCAAGCTCGATGACGCGGCCCATTTGCTTCTCGAACGATTTGACGTTGGGAAAGTTTGTGGCGGGCTCCAACCCTGTAACATAGCCGTCTTGGGCCGCTTCGCGATTCTTCCAAATCGAGAAATAAGGCAATTGCCGCGTGTTGAATTTCAGGCTCACGCCCTGCGTCGCCGCAGGATTGTGAAGCAGGGCTTGCGTGTTGCCATCTGCGTCGCTGGCAGGCTCCAGGAAGAAGCAGACTTCCGTCGAGTTGGGCGTTTCCGGGCCGTGGAGGTTCCAGGATGGCAGATCGGTAGCGGTAACGGAGTCGCGAGGCGCAAGTTTCTTCACCGGCAGCAATACCTTTGCTCCCGGTTGCAAAAACGGAACGCCGAAGTTGATGTGATAGAGCAACTCAAAATCGATTGCAGCAGCAGAGAGATTTGTCACCCTGTCGTACACGACAAGGCCCGGCCGGCCAACCTGGGTTTCAATCGACGTTTCCAAGCGGAGCTTGCTGCCAAACAATCGGGTCTCATCCACCGTACCGCGAATGGCGATGCGGCCCGAGTCGCCGTCAATTGCCACTTCGACCTTGTGGGCGGGAATGTTGGCGATCTTGCCATGCAATCCGTAGCGCAGTCGGCCATCGGTCTGGAACTCAGGAGCACCGTTGCTCTCCAATCCACAGCGGACCAGCAGCTCATCAAAGCCATCGAGCCAGCCAATACCATTGGGATGCTCCGCACGGACATACGCGGGATGGACCGGTCCGCGAACGGGCGATTTCCAGCCGAGATGCAGATCGCCCAGACATGCCCGCCAGATTCCCATGCCGCGAGTAGGCACCACGACGAAGCGGAAATCGCCATGCCGGACTTCGATCACATCAACGCCCTGGGACAGCCCGGCCCGCAATGTTCGCTTGACAACGCTGTAGCCTTCGGCCGCGCCGCCAACCTGTTCTGGCCCCAGGGCGATCTGATCGACATAAAGATCCTGATCGTGGTCAACAAGCATCCAAGTTTTGGTCGGCATCATGGTAGAGTTCCTGGCGGTGGAGGTGGAGCATCTAATTCCGTTCTACCGAATGTCCGAGCAAAAGGCAAGTGATTCTATTGGCTCTTCCGGTTTTAGGTACAGAAGTAGGGTGGGGAGAGTGAAACGAGCCCCATTAAAAGCGGTCCGCAACAGAATTGATGGGGCTCGCCTACGGCTCGTCCCACCTTACGGCTACACAGCGCATTTTCCCGAACCTCCGGGAATCACGCAAAGCTATTTAGACGCCACGTGATCCTCGACCGGCACGAATTCGTAGAGTTCCACTTGGTCGACACATATCAGTTTCCGTTTGACCCAGAACGTCATCGGAAAATTCTCGCGGCGGACGAACCCATATTTCGCCTCCTGCGACTTCAGCCAATGGCCGAACTCGGCCTCGTCGGCCTCGCTGTCCGTTGAAGCATGAAAGCGGACCACTCGCAGCGGATGGTTCTTCGAGACCTGGTCGAGTTGCAGCGGTTTCCGCTTCGCCAGTCGGGCCGAGTAGATCCGCTGATTGCAGTAATAAATCGACGCCAAGTCGCTGTCCACCTTCTTTCCGTGCATGTCGTTAACGTAGCACGCAAGTTCCGCGTCCTGGGCCTTATCGCACCAGAACCATCGAGCGAAATCCCGGTTACGTCCCCAGCACGGCTCCTTGTAGGGTTTGAGAAAATCGCGAACCGTGGTCACGACTGCGATGAGTACCAGGACGGCAATCGCTGCCTTTACCGGACCGGCTGCCGACCAGCCCCGGTTTTTGAGCAGCGAAAGGAAGGCGGCGGTGCCCAACCCGGTAAGCAGGCAGAAGATCGGTGCCATGAAGAGCGCAAACCGCGCGTGGTTACCGTATGGATAGCGGTGCAGTACGGCAGCCAGGAAGTTCAGGGCTAGCGGCGCTGCGCAGAGCAGGGCAAGCGAGAACCTTCGACCGCGGAGGAGGATCACCAGCGCGGTCAGGCAAGACAAGGTCGTGAGCACACTGGCCCCGTGGTCGCCACCGATCGGATAGGCCATCGACTCGCTGGTGTTGCTGGCAACGGCGAACAGGGCGAACTTCTTTACGGAATCGAGTGGCGGAAAGGCGGCGGCAAAGGCATTTTGCTGGACCTCGCCCGACTTGGCCATCTGCGCTTGCGCGGAACCCAAGTATACGGCAGCAAATCCCACGCCAATCGCTGCACATGTGGTGCCCCAGAGCAGCCAGTCCCGCAGCGAGCCGCGCCGCCAGAGTACCGTGGCCATGGTCGCTGCGATTCCGCCTGCCACAAAGACTGCCGGATAGGATAACGTCAGCGCAAGAGGCAGGGTCAACGTCAGTGCCCACCACAAGCGGCGATTGCTCGGCTGCCGACACCATTCGACCGCCAACGTGAGCAGCACGAGAGAGACGAACATGTCGGAGCCGTAGGGCTTGGCCTCGGCCGAATAGCGGATGAGCGGATAGGCGACGGCAAAGGTGCCGATTGCCATTAGCCGCGTGACGCCTTGCAATAGCCGGCCGGACAGATGGCGAAACACGAACAGGCTAGCGATCGAACCGATGAAAGCGAATAGTCGCAATGAAGATTCCGAAAAACCGCAGATCGTGAGAACTGTCTTTTGAACCCACAGGTAGAGCAGCGGCGCGATCTGCACGTAGTCCAGTCCTTGGAGCAAATCCAGGTAACCGCGATCGAGATAGTTGTGAGCGAGGTAGGCCTCGTCGGGCCAGAGCGGGAAGTCAAGGAGAAATCGGATCGTGCGGATCACAATCCCCAACGCGATAAAGGCCCAGGCGATCCGCGCCAGGCGATCCGCCCCAAACATCTCGGTTGCAGCGGGAAAGGAATCGAGCGGCATGAACCCTTCGGCCGTCTCAGGGGTCGCGGCTTGCTTTGCCGCGGACTGTGGAACCTGCGGCGACGGATACTCGGCGGCCGTCAATTCTCCCGTATCTTCGCTCCAAGATTGATCCGCTGTACTTCGGTTCTTTCGGCCCATAACGCCCTCCATTCACCCAACATTGACTAGCCACGAGATTCCGGCACGCTACCGTACTCTGGCGAAGCGGATCGTATCGAACTTGGTTGGCGGGGTCCAGATGACCTTAATGTCTCCCGATCTGTGTATTTTTACTAAATTAACTCGCTGTAGCATTTTTTGTCGTTACATTCCGAAAAACCACGTTATTCTTCTCCACAGGCTTAAGCCGAATGATTGCTATAACCGAAGGTAAAGGAACGTAGCGTAGGCATCCTGCCTGCGTAAAGACAACACCTTTTACCTAACCTTCAAGTCGCTTCGACCGAACGGGAAAGGAATCCACAAAATGGACAGACGGCAGTTCATCCGTACCAGCGCATTAGGGTTCTTGGGCTTGGGAACCTGCTCGCAGCTTGGCTGCCGCAGCGGTCAGACGGCCCAAGTTGTCAAGCCGGGCGAGAAGACCATGGTCGGCAGCCATACGGCGGGTGGCGAGACCTATGGTCCGCTGGTCGATCAGGCGGTTTCAAACCTCCTGGGTCGGCACTGCGGAGGAGTTCAGCCGGCGGCGTACATGCAGGGTACGCCGACGAAAGGTCCGATGCGGATATGCTTCCTCGGCGTGGAAAACAAGAGCATCGAAGAACTTGGCGATTTCCGCGAAACGCTCTACGAGCAGATCGATCAGCGGATTCTTAACTCCGGAGATTTCCAGTCCGTCAGTAAGCGGTCCGTTGACGCCGGACTGCAAGCCGCCAACCTTCGGCCCGAGGAAGTCCTCCTTCCGCAGAACATGCGGATTCTTACCGAGCGCATGGAACAGATGCAACAACCGTTTGATTTTGTACTCATCGCGAAGATAACCTCCGGCACGACGCGGAGCAACGCCGACTACCAGCGCGAGTATTTATTGACGTTGGAAATGCTCAATGTCCGCAACGGTGTTTATGCCAAGGAATCGGCCACGATCATCAAAAAGTACAACGTCTCAACCTGGTCGAAGATGAAGAGCTTGACGCCTTGGGGGTAAGGAATGTAGGGTGGAGCCAGCAAGTCTCGGCGAGCACTGGCCCACCATAAACTCGTGTTACAGTAGCGATTGCCTATCACCATGCGCCATTTCTCGCTGATTCTCACGACGCTGTTTCTCGCCGCCGGTTGTGCTTCTCACGCCGATCGGCTGCGCGAGGTTCGTACCCAATTCTACCAAGGGAGCGTGGAAACGGCATCGATCACGCTCGACAAGTACATCGGCAACTACCCGCGCGAGGCCGAGGCGTTCAAGCTCGATCGGGCGGTCGTGGAATTAGCGGCCGGGCGTCCGAAAGAGGCCGAAAAGCTCCTTCGCGAGGCACGCGATGCGTTGGATTACAATTCGCAGGCAAGCCTAGCCGAAGCGACCGGCTCGATGCTCACCGACGACACCCACACGGCCTATGCCGGTGAAGACTATGAAAAGGTGATGATCCGCGCCATGTTGGCCATCACGAACCTGATGAGCGGTGGAGAGGATGCCACGGCCTATTCCCTTCAGGTCTCCGACATGCAGGAGCGGATCATTGCCTCCGGCGCCGAGGGATCTCAGCAAAATCCAAAGCTGACCTACAAACGCGTTGCCTTGGGCGAGTACATTCGCGGAGCACTGAACGAGGCCAGCCGCGTTGACTACAACGAGGCCGTGCGAAGCTGGACCAAGGTCTGTAGTTGGGAGCCTTCGTTCCCCTATGGCCGTTACGACGTCGAGCGGGCGACAAATGGCCACCACAGCCAACAGGGCAACGGCGTGCTCTACGTCTTTGCTCTGGTGGGGCGCGGACCGTATAAAGAAGAAACCGTGGAAGTGGCCTCGACCATTTCGATGTTTGCAGCCAGCGCCATCGTCAACGCCACGGCCAAGCGGAGCATCCCCCCCTCGATCGCACCGATCAAGGTGCCGAAAGTGGTTGTCTATCACAATTCCATGAACAACGTGCTCGTATCGGCCAACGGTCGCCCCGTCGGCCCCACGGCCACGATCACCGATGTCGGAAAGTTAGCCGTCGAGCAGTATCAAGCTGTTTATCCGCGCGTTGTTGTGAGGGCTGTTACCCGTCGTGTGGCCAAGGAAGGCATCATGTACGGGGCGAAAGAAGCTATGAAGACGCAGAAGAACGGCTGGGTCGATCTGGCCATGAACATCGGCGGGATTGCTTGGCAGGCGGCCGAATCGGCGGATTGCCGCTGCTGGGGTTTGCTGCCCGACCGCATCCAGGTGCTGCGAGTTGAACTGCCGGCCGGCGACCATCAGATTCAATTGCAACCCAACGGTGGTTATGGCACCTTGCTCGGCGCCGATACGACCGTTCGCATCGAACCCGGGCGAAACACGTATCTCATGGGCGTGTTCGCCGATGGGCATCCGATCGGAAAGTTGCTTTCCAGCAACGGTTCCGCTCCAGCGGCTGGGCCTGCGGTGAAACTGGCCGGAAGGTAGTGCTTGTTACGACTTTCCTATCCTTCACGTCACGTTTGTGCCGCCTTCGCGTACTCTTCCTTATCATCGCGCGTGACGTGGACATGCGGCGGCTCCAGGCGGTCGGCCATGTAGAAAAAGAAGCGGTAGCCCCGTTCGCGAAGGATTGTTGGCAGGTGGCACCGTAGAATAAACGCTCGCTCTCGAGCCGAATCGCGAGCAACGAGTAAGACCAAGCAGTCAACCCTGCTTGCTACGGCTTCCCCGGATGTGTTTCATAGACGCGAATTTCCGCACGTTGTTTTTCACGGTGCGGTACGGCAACAAATAACCGATTGGCAGCGGGCGTGAAGAACGCCGTGCGGGCACCGGGGGCGGTCTTTACTTTCTCAGCCAATTTGTACGTGTCAGCATCGGCTTGCCTAAATACACTGACGCATCCTTCGCCACCCGCGACGTACACCCGCTGACTGGATGCGTCATGGAAGACGTCGTCCGTATCGCCGCAGCAATCGAGCGTTGATAATGTCTTCCCAGTTTCGGTATCGATCACCAGCAACTTCGCCGGCGTACGGCAACCGACGAAGAGGCGATGATGGACCTCATCCAGCGCCATCGGGAAATTCGACCGCGCTGCTTTGACGGGCCAGGTTTCCGTGACGATCCGTCGCTCACGGTCGATTACGGCGATGTGTCCGGCGTCCGGTACGTTGACGAAAATCCGCTTTCCTTTGGCTTCCAGTTGGAACGATTCCGGATGTCCCGCGAGCTTGATCTCAGCCAGTTTGCTGAATTGTTCAGCCGATATAACCGCCAGAGCACCATCTCCGTAGCCAACATACACGAGTTTGCTGGCAGGGTCGAAACGCACATTGTCGGCATCATCCAGACCATCGATCGTCCCCAAGAGCTTTTGGGCAGCATCGTATTTCCGGCACTTTCCGTCCTCGCCGCTGGCCACGATGAACTCGCCGGATTCTGGAATGACCACGATTCCCTGCGGCTTCTTCAGGCCGCCAATCGTGGCTGAGTGCTTCGCCTTTTTCAGATCCACGACTTCAAGGGTGTTGTTGCCGAGGGCAGCGACGTACAGGCGTTGGCCCTGGCCATCGACCGCCATGTGATCGATCCGCCCCTCGACGGACTCCAATGGATATGTAGCTACCAAACGCAGCGAAGCATTCTCGGCTGGAGTTTCAGCTTGGCAGGAGGCTGTGATCAACGAAACGAACATGAAAATGACGATTGTGCGCATGATCGACCTCTATTTGCTGTTCTTGCCATAATTAAAGTCATCGAACAGTGTGACGCTATCGGCTTTCGTCCACACACCAACTGCTCCGGGCTTGGAAAACGTGCCGTCTTCCGCTTCAATCACTTTCTTGCCGTCGAAGCTGACGGTGAATTGCTGGCCCTTGAAATCAACTCGCAATGTGTGCCACTCGCCGGACGACACTTTGACGTCGGCGTTCTTGAAGGCCACGCGCTGGCTTCGTACTGTGTGGTAAATCGTCACGTTATCTTCCAGGGCATTGGCCCGGGCGATGTAATAGTTGTCGCCGTCCAGCCAGCGCCAAACCAGTCCACCGGCCTGATCTTCCTTGCCGGCGACCGGCTTGAACTTAACCTCGACGTGACCGTCAGCAAGCGAAACGTCCTTCTTGACGCACCAGAGATACGTCCCTTCGCCCGATTGTTTGAGCACGTTGGGTTTACTGGGAGCGGAGGCATCCTTCTCGACGGCCCACTTTGGCAAGCCCTCGCCCGTGACGCCCGCCACCCAACTATCGGGAAGCCGTCCAGCTTTGACTTCGTCGAAGTTCTGAGTTTCCGCCTGGGCGTAGGTACATGCGCAGATTGCGACGATTCCAAATGCAGATTTGTACATAGCAATTCTCCTACGGGTAAAAACGTGGCATGCAAGAGGATGCCAGTATTGTGACGACGAACCTATTTCTTCGTGATCTCCAAGGCGGATTGGAGTGTCCTTGCCAGTTCGGCGGATGGTCCGATGCCCCAGTAATGCAAGAACAACACCTTGGGATTGTCGGTTTCCATGTGGCTGTGAATGGCAACGATGTTGATGCCCGATTTTCGGAGTAACTTCAGTACGCCTTGAAGTTCGCCCGCGAACACCGCGAAATCGCCGTCAACTAGGGCGTGGTCGTCGGCCCCATAGAATGCCGCCCAGGTGTTGACGCCCATCTCTTTGCCGACGGGGCAGCCGCAGGCCATGTGTGTGGTGCGACCAATGACGACCTTGAACATTCCATCTTTCGACTGACCTTTGCCAAGCAGCTTTTCGAGCGGCGCCGCGGTGATACTGCTTTTCTTCGGCAAAGGCTGGCCTCCAAATCCCTTTGCGATGGTAGGCGATGCCGTGCGGACCGCCTTCACGGTGTCCTGAACATTCTTGACTGCCGTCGCCAAGCCTACTGCCTCACCCTCGCCACCAATATGCATGAAATAGACTTTGGGTTCGTCGTAGAAGAAGTGGTTGTGCAAGGCAGTAACCGTCAATCCATTTTGTAAGGCCGCGCTCATCGCCGGATTGACCTCGTCTTGAAACAAGACGAAGTCCCCCATGACCATCGCCGGTTTGGACGTACCCGACATGAACGCCGCCCAACTGGTCAGGCCCATGAAGGGTGGCAGTGTCGTACCGTCCACGGTGATCTTGATGTCTGTGCGGGGATAGGTGACTTTGAACACGCCTTCGTCGGCATTCAACGTGCCTTTCGCCCCGGCGGCGGCCTCGATCTGGGCAGCGCTGAGTCGAAACTCGGCCGCCGTCCCAAGGTCCGCGCAACAGATTGCCAAAACGAAGAAGAGACAGAACCACGTTTTCATCGAATTGCTCCCGGTAATGAGAAATGTGTTCCAAATGTCGCTGTAATTTCGCCAGCGTGGGTTGTCCATAATCAGCGACTCGCATATATTGTAACGGTGGTTACACATCGGGAAAGGGCCAAATGTCTGCGACTGAGAATTCACTCACTCCGCCGTCGGGTGCTACGTCCCGACAGGAGCCGTCCTATACGCTCCGGCAGTTGGTCGGATACATGCTCCGGCTGGGATCGATCGGTTTCGGTGGGCCGGTGGCCCTGGTCGGCTACATGCGTCGCGACCTGGTCGAGCAGAAGCAATGGATTTCCGAGACGGATTACAAGGAAGGCCTGACCCTGGCACAATTGATGCCGGGTCCACTTGCGGCCCAATTGGCGATGTACCTTGGATATGTGGATTACGGAGTCCCGCACTGATAACGCTTGAATCAATGCGACATCAGTAGAGCCCCGACCCCAGACAGGATGACCACGCCGGCACTAACGAATGGAGCATTGCGGCTAATCCATGCGAAGCGAGCGGATTTCCCGAGTTGACCAAGGCTCATGACGATCAGCACGCCGACGCCGACCAGGGTCAACGCTAATCCCATGCTGAACCCCAGGACCATGAGCAACCCCCAGCCCGTTTTACCGACGCTCAGCGCAAGTAACATGACCGTAATGGATGCGGGGCATGGAATCATGCCACCGGCAGCGCCGAAAGCCATGATCTGGCCCGCAGTCGGGCGCAGGCCCTCCTGCACGTAGCTTGGCATCGTGGCGGCGTGGGAGCGGATATGCTCCACCTCGTTCATATCCACGTGGCTGTGGTCGTGGTGATGCTCCGGTTCATACATGGCAAACTCGATGGTTTCTCGGTCGCCATCGCGGGTCAGTTCCACCGAAGCCGCGAACTCATGCGGTTCAAGGGGAACGGCGCTGCTGAGAAATACGTCTGCCTTATCCTTTTCCTGTTTGAGAACCAGGGTTTTCGCGTTGCCGCCGCTTCGTTCAATGCGGACGGTCACCGCCAGCCCGGGCGCAGGCACAGCAAGTAGGCATTGCATGCGTTTGCCGGTCGGGGTGTCAATGATCTGGAACGTCCCGTGGGCTAGTCGTCCTTGGAGCGGCACCGGATCGGGAGCGTGGTGGTGGTGATGATGCGCGGCGGCCGTGCGCGGCCAGCGCCGCCAGAGCATCCAGCTTCCCAGGAGGATGACCACGATCCCACTACCAATCTGTAGCCACTTTCCAGCCTGGTCGGCGAACGCCTCCTGGCCGATCCAAAGGGCCGTCACCGCGATGGTGATGACGACAATGCTGTGTGTGGCGGCGACGGATAACCCCAGGAGAACGGCATCGCGTTTGGTGCCCTTGATGCCGATTAGGTACGCGGC
>JANXQG010000213.1 GCA_025356915.1 Planctomycetota bacterium
TTGATCTTCTCGCCTGTCTCCTTCGTCCCGATCTTGGTCAACTCCTGCTCTTCGTCGATGGCTTCAAACTGTCGCAAAACGGCACGACGTCCCTTCTCGAAAGCCGCCCGGCGCGCCCCGGTGAGTTGAGAATCGAGGCGCTCGGCACAAGCGGCCCGGGCGGTCTGGGGTACACTCGACTTGACGGGGCCTTCCATGAAACCGCACATACGGCCCAGCAAAGTGGCCAACTCCCGATTGGCCGCGTCTGCCATGGCGTCCGTTGGTTCGGGTGGCAAGGTGTCTACCAACTCCTGCATTCGCCCGAGGGCCTTGGTATAGTCTTTCAAAATCACGGCAATCCAAATCCTCAGCCGGTTGGCCTCGACATTCTTGGGATCGAGCTTCAACACCTGATCCAGAAGTTTCGCCGCGTCTGTATAGCGGTATTGCTGGATCTGCACCAGGGCATAGGCATAAGGAATCCGCCAATCGCCAGCAGCTTTGTCGGCAAGGCGATCGTACTGCTGCTGGGCATCCTTGCGGGCCTGGATTGAACGGGTCCAGCCGATTTGCAAGAGGGCCGCGACACGGACCTTCGTCGACGGAGCTGCCGCAGCCGTGATGTGCCCTGGAAATCCAGCCAGAATGATCGCAATTAGGGTGCAAACGGTCAGTTGGTGGCAAAGCATGGAATTCTCCTTCGGTATTTTTCCATTCACCCTTCATACTATCAATCTGAAACAAAATAAGCAATCAACTCAGCCGGGCTTGCAGGAGAACTGCAAAGTCCAACGCGAAGGGGTCAGGTCCATGTTTTCGGGCAAGGATCTCGGGTGAATTTCATGCGTTCTCGCCGAAAAATGGACCAGACCCCGAACTTTGCAATTCTCCTGGCCACGCTTGACCGCAGATCATTTTTCCCATATCGTGGGGGCATCTTAGTTCAAGTTTCGCACATTTTGAAGGATAATTTCTTAGCACAACATTAAGGATCGTCCCATGTTTCCCCTGGTCGCTACCGTTTGCTCTGCAATATTCCTTGCCGCTCCCACAAAGCCCATGCCACAAATTCCAGAATTTAAATTTCAAAAATTCACGCTCGCCAACGGTCTGGATGTCATCTTGCACGAAGACCATTCGACCCCCATTGTCGGCGTAAACATCTGGTATCACGTCGGTTCCAAGAACGAGCGGCCTGGCAGGACCGGGTTTGCCCACCTTTTTGAACACATGATGTTCCAGGGTTCAAAGCACTACGACAAGGTCTATTTCGGGCCGATCCAATCGGTGGGTGGGCGGTTGAACGGCTCAACCGCCATGGACCGCACGAACTATTGGGAGACCGTGCCTGCGAATTACCTGGAACTGGCCCTGTGGATGGAATCGGACCGCATGGGCTTTCTGCTCCCGGCCATGACGCAGGCGAAACTCGATAATCAGCGATCCGTGGTGAAGAACGAGCGTCGTCAGAGCTACGAAAATCGCCCCTACGGCCTGGTCCACGAAACGATCCTGGCCGCTCTCTATCCGCCCGATCATCCCTATAGTTGGCCGACGATCGGCTCGATGAAGGACATCAGTGATGCTTCACGCGAGGACATCGCCGACTTCTTCCGACGTTACTATCACCCCGCCAACGCCAGCCTCTGCATCGCCGGCGACTTCGATCCGGCGGAGGCCAAGCGATTGGTCGAGAAGTATTTTGGCCCCATTCCCGCTGGCCCCAAGGTTGTACACCCCAAGCCTTGGACGCCCGAGTTGAAAGCAGAAACGCGGATTCATATCACCGACCGCGTTGGTTTGGCACGGGTCTACATGGTCTGGCCGACACCGCCGCAATTCACGCCTGAGGATGCTGCCTTGGATGTGCTAGGCCACGTGCTGGCTGGCGGCAAAACTTCACGGCTCTACCGCGCGTTGGTTCGTGAGAAGCAGATTGCCCAGGATGTGCAGGCCAATCAGGATGGCCAGGAGTTGACCAGCGAGTTCGCCGTTGTGGCCACGATCCGCGCCGGCCACACGATTGCCGAGGTCGAGGCTGCCATCGCCGTGGAAATCGACCGCATCCAGACCGAACCGCCCATGGCCGAGGAAATGGACCGCGCCATCAACACCTTTGAAGCGCGCCTCGTGCGATCGCTGGAATCGGTCAGCGAGTTCGGTGGGCGGGCCGATCGATTGAATCTCTACAATATCTATACTGGCGACCCGGGCCACATGGCTAAGGACTTTGGCCGCTACAGTTGCCTCGACGCTACCACCGTCACACTGATGGCCAAGCGATTCCTGGGGCCGAAACGTGTGGTCGTCGAGGTCGTGCCGGGGAGCGAGGTTTCCATTCAGCCCAATCCGCTGGTCAAAGCCGAAGCGGCCCGCAAACAAATGGCCACCAAGCTCCCCTCGCCTTCCGAGAGAGGGAGTGAGGGTGTATTGCTCCCATCAACCTCCGAGAGAGAGGCGGCGGGTGAGGGTGCTGGCCGCGAGTCGCTGCCGGAGGGTGCCGCCGAACCAAAGTTCAGCCTGCCGCCCGTCAAACGAGCAACACTTTCCAACGGCATGCAACTGCTGTTGGTGGAAAAACACGAACTGCCGGTGGTCAATCTGCATGTTGTTTTCCCCGCTGGCCGCGTCCATGACGGCCAAGAGACGCCGGGGCTTGCCGAAATGACGGCCGCAGTGTGGGATGAAGGCACAGCCGAACGCTCGGCCGAGCAGATTGCGTCGGAACTGGGTGGCATGGGTGCAAGCGTTTCGGTTTCTGCCGATTGGGATATGACCAGCGCGCGGCTATTTTCTCTCAAGCGACACCTGCCCAAGGCATTGGAAATCTTTGCCGATGTCCTCCGTAAGCCCAGCTTCCCTGAGCAGGAACTGCATCGCCAGCAAATTAATGTGCTAGGCCGGTTGACCCAGATTCGCAATGAACCAACGATTTTGGCCTCGTTGGCCGCCACGCAGCTTCTCTATGGATACGATCATCCTTATGGCCATCCTCCCTTAGGTAATCCGACCATCGTCAAGGGACTCAAGTCAGCCGACCTGAAGCGTTTTTATGAAACACATATTCGGCCCGAGCAGGCCGCGGTCATTGCCGTGGGTGACATTGCTCTCGATGAACTTAAGCAGCAATTAGAAGAATCGCTGGGAACCTGGAAGTCAGCCTCGTCTGCGCCGGCCAAGCCCGATTTCGCGTTACCCAAGCTGAAACCAGGGCGGTTGGTGCTGATCGACAAGCCGAACGCGGCACAGTCGGTGATCCAACTCGCCTTGGTCGGCACTCGGCGTAATACGGCCGATTTCTTCCCCCAGAATGTGATGAACATGGTATTCGGTGGACAGTTCTCCAGCCGTTTGAACATGAACTTGCGGGAGCAGAAAGGTTACACCTATGGTGCCCACAGTGCCTGGGACTGGCGAGTGAATGAACGTGGACCATTCGTGGCCACGTCGAGCGTGCAAACGGCCGTTACCGCACTGGCCTTGGCCGAGTTTCTCAAGGAGTTGGATGGCATGGTCGGTGCCAAGCCGGTGGAGGAAAAGGAACTCGAATTCTGCAAGAAGTACGTCAGCCGCGGCTACACGGCCGGTTTCGAGACTCCCTCGCAGGTTGCGACGCAACTCGAGACCCTCTTCGCCTACAAACTGCCCGATGACTACTTCAACACTGTCGTGCCCGGCGTTCGCGCCGTGACGACGGAAGATACCATGCGGGTGGCGAAAAAGTATCTGGCCTTGGACCGCATGGTGATCATTGTCGTCGGCGACTTGGCAAAGATCGAGCCGGAAATGCGCAAGCTGCCCATCGGCAAGGATCTTTCGGTATTGCACTTCGACGGCGACTTCCGGCTTCGATAAACGGATTTCAAGCAAGTTCCTCCTTGCTAAATTTCACAAAATGAAAAAGCTATCGCTACTACTTACCATCGCTTGGTTCGCTCTCCTCTCACCCCATGCCTTTGCTCAAAATGCCGGATGGCAACATTCTGGCTCAATCTACATTCTCACTACGCCTGAGGGCGCGAACCTGCCGTCTACGGCCTCGGAAGACGGCTTTCCGCTGTTGGTACGGCTCAACAAGGACTGGTTCAATTTCGGTCAGGCAAAGGCCAGCGGCGAGGACATTCGTTTTTTAACCAGCACAAACACGCCGCTCCCTTACCAGATCGAGCAGTGGGACGCGGTCAACGGAACCGCCAGCATCTGGGTGCGGATACCCACGATCAAGGGCAACGCGCGCCAGGAATTAAAAATGGTCTGGGGCAAGGCTGACGCAGCTAGCG
>JANXQG010000219.1 GCA_025356915.1 Planctomycetota bacterium
CTCGCTTTCCGGCGACCAGTTCTTCTACCAGAACCCCTTGACCAGCGAGAAAGGCGAACGCCGAAAAAAGTGGATCGGACTCTCCTGCTGCCCGACCAACATGGCCCGCATTATTCCGCAGGTCGGCGGCCTGGCATACGCGGTCGGCAAACGGCAAGCCTACGTCAACCTGTACGTGGCCGGCGAGACCTCGCTGAAGATCGACGAGGGGGCATCGGTCAAGCTGAACCAGCAAACCGATTACCCGTGGAACGGCCGCATCCGAATCACGGTCACACCGAATCAGGCGTCCGAATTCACGTTATGCCTGCGGGTTCCAGGTTGGGCGATGGGCCGGCCTGTTCCCAGCGATCTGTACCATTATTGTAGTGTGGGCGGGAAAAAGGACGCAGGCGGGATGCCTGCACCACAAAAGGACGCAGGCGGGATGCCTACGCTACAAGTCAACGGCCAGTTGGCCGATGCCGCGCCCCAGCAGGATGGCTACATCCACCTGCAACGTCGTTGGCAGGCCGGCGACGTGGTGGAATTAGACCTGCCCATGCCAGTCCAGCGGGTTTATGCCCACGAGAAAATCAAGGAAGACCAGGGGAAGGTGGCCTTAATGCGCGGCCCGATCGTCTACTGCCTTGAAGCGATCGATCAACCAGCGGACGTGAAACTTTCCCAACTGCGGTTGGCGGAGGATGCCGACTTGCGCGCGGAGCATCGGCCGGAACTCCTGGGCGGCGTCACCGTCGTGCAAGGCAATGCCCTGGCCGACGCCGATTGTCCGGTCACGATGACAGCCGTGCCGTACTACGCTTGGGCAAATCGGGATAAGGGAGCGATGCGCGTGTGGATCGACGAAACTCCTGCGAAGGGCGTGGAAGCGGCGAAACCAAGCCCTTTGCAAGCCCAGGGACGTCCCACCACGGAAAACGGCCGCCGGGTGGTTTCACTCGACGGAACGTGGGAAATTTCTGAAGGGTCGATGACGACAAGCACCAACCACTTCGAGCACAAGGTTCCCGTCCCTGGGTTGGTCGATATGGCCCAGCCGGCATTCGCTGAAGTGGGCATCAAGAGCAAATTGCGCGAGGCATTTTGGTATCGCCGCACGTTCCGTGTCGAGGAACCCATTCCGTCCGTGGCACTCCTGAAGGTCCATAAGGCGATGTTCGGCACGCGGGTCATCCTTAACGGGAAACCGCTGGGGGATCACCTGCCGTGCTTCACGCCGGGAATTTTCGATGCCCGCTCTGCGCTGCGCGCCGGCGACAATGAGATCCTGATCCGTGTCGGCGCGTTCCGCGAAAGTGTCCCGCAGCCGATTCCCGATGGATGGGACTACGAAAAAACCAAGTTCATTCCGGGGATCTACGATTCCGTGGAGCTGATCCTGAGCGGTTCCCCGCACATTGCCCGCGTGCAGGCCGTGCCGGACATCGAGAAGAAGTCGGTCACCGTCCATGCCTGGCTGCGGCCATCGGATTCTTCTACCGCGGCGAAGCTCAAGTTTACGGTTCGCGAGGCCAAGGGGGGGCAGATCGCCGGCGAGGGAGAGTGCGAGATCCCAGCCGCCGGAAGCGGCATGGAGCGCAGCGGCCAGGTGACCATCGCCCTTCGCGATTGCCGCCTCTGGTCTCCTGAAAGCCCGTTTTTGTATGAACTGGCGGTCCGCAGCGAAGCCGACGTTTGCCAGACCCGTTTTGGCATGAGATCCTTCCGAATGGACCCGGCCACGGGACGGGCCGTATTGAACGGGCGGCCGTACTTCATGCGCGGCAGCAACATCACGCTCTATCGCTTCTTCGAGGATTCCGAGCGTGGCGACAAGCCTTGGCGGGAGGAGTGGGTCCGCCGCCTGCATAAGAAGTGTCGCGAGATGCATTGGAACTCATTGCGTTATTGCATCGGCTTTCCGCCCGAGGCATGGTATCGCATCGCCGATGAGGAAGGCTTTCTCATTCAGGACGAGTTCCCCATCTGGAAGATGAAGAATCAGCGAGGCGATTTCGACGGCAACGAGTTGGCCCAGGAGTTCACCGAGTGGATGCAGGAACGCTGGAACCATCCCTGCGTGGTCATCTGGGACGCCTGCAACGAGACGCACAATGGAGAGACCGCCAAGGCCATCCAGAAGGTCCGGAAGCTGGACTTTTCCAATCGGCCTTGGGACAACGGCTGGTTCCAACCGATGGTTCCGACCGATTCGTGGGAACAGCATCCCTATCACTTCATCGATTCCAATTACAAGCTGGCCTACATCGCCAAGGATGACGGCATGCTGGGATGGAAGCCGGGCAAAAGCCCGATCATCGTCAATGAATACGGCTGGCTCTGGCTCAACCGAGATGGAACGACCACCACGCTCACTCGCGACCTTTACGGGAAATTATTGGGGCCTAACTCAACGACCGCCCAGCGCCGCGAGCTTTATGCCCGCTACTTGGCCGCTGAGACCGAGTTCTGGCGGTCGCATCGCGCCTGTGCGGGGGTTCTGCACTTCTGTGCTTTGGGCTACGCGCGTCCGGACGGCCAGACCAGCGACCATTGGCTAGACGTGGAAAAGCTCACTTGGGAGCCGGAATTCTTCAGGTATGTTCGCGATTCCTTCGCACCCGTGGGACTCATGATCGACGCCTGGGCCGGAGAATACCCAACTGGCAAGACCCACGAATTTCCAGTCGTTATTATCAACGACCTTTACGACGATTGCCGTGCGGAGGTGTCGTTCCGCCTCCTCTGCGATGGCAAGCCTATTTCCGAGGATCGCCGGTCTTGTGAGATTCCCGCACTGGAAAAACGAACGCTGACGTTTACCATCAAAATGCCCGAAAAGGCTGGGCAGTATCAGGTCGAGGCGACTCTCATCCGGCCGGGTGCCGAGCCAGTGCGCAGCCTGCGCAACTTCAACATCACCGACAAGGCAAAACCATGACAAAACCATCCACAAAAAGATTGCCGCAACGCCCGATCGCACCCGAGGATCTGCTTCGCTTTCAGATCGTCTCCGATCCGCAGATTGACCCCGATGGCCGCCAGATCGTCTTCGTGGAGAAACATATCGGTTCCCAAAACAACTCCGTCAGCAACCTCTGGATCGTGGCGGCGGAGCCAGCCGCTGAGTCGGTGCCGGCTCGCCGTGAGGGTGTCTCACCGCGATCACTCAACGTACCCCGCCAGTTCACTGCGGGCGGAAGCGATTGCCACCCTCGCTGGTCGCCAGACGGCACGCAGGTTGCCTTTCTCCGTGAAGCCAAAGAGGTAGGCCCGCAAATCTACTCCATCGGGATTGCTGGCGGCGAGGCCCGTCGCCTCACGAATTTCCCCGAGGGCCAGATCGGCGAATTCTGCTGGTCGCCCGATGGCAACTCCCTGGCAGTCCAGTTCCGTCCGCAGGATCCCCAGCGGACCAAGACCGCCAACACGCAACGCCAGCAACAGGGGCTGAGCGACCCGCCTTGGGTCACCGACGACCTCTTCTATCGGGTGGACGGAGAAGGCTATTTCGGTAGCCACCGCCACTGCCTTTACATAGTAGATCTTTGTGGCGAAGAGCTTCCCGCTCGGGAACTGTATGGCCAAGACACGCTGGGCACGTTCACCTTTGACTTCTCGCCTGACTCGCGGCAACTGGTCGTCGCCACCAATCGCCACGCGGAGCCGTCGCTCCATCCCGAGGCGAACGAATTGCTGCGGATCGACGTGGCCACCGGCAAGATCACTCGCATTCCCCGCTTGCCGCCCGGGCCTAAGACATCCCCTCGCTGGTCGCCCGATGGCCAAACGATTGCCTACGCGGGGCGACTCGGCAACGACACCCTCTATAGCACCGAAAACCTGGAACTATTCGTCTGCCACCCGCTCCGCGGCGATACCCGCAGCCTCACCAGCCAGCATGACTATTGCCTCGAGGCCCAAAGTTTAACCGACATTGCCGTGGGCTGTGGGAATCCGACCCTGCACTTCAGCCCCGACGGTTCCCGCATCTATTTTCGACTGAGCAACCGCGGCGAAAGCCACGTCGCCTCGGTCGCCATCTCGGATGGTACACTCGCCTTTCATACTCATGGCCCGCTGGATGTCCGCATGGGCAACCTCTCCCTGGATGGTCGGCGGATCGCATTGACCGTGGGCAATACCACGACGCTAGCCGAAGTGGCCGTGCTGGACGTGGCTGCGACACCGGGGGCTGCCGCAAAGGGTATGCCTTCCACTCCTTCGCCCACGATGCTGAGCAACCTTAATGGTCCCTTGTTGGCCCAACTACAGTTGTATGCGCCGAAACCACACTGGATTGAAGCCGCCGACGGCCACCAAGTCCAACTCTGGGTGATCGAGCCGCCTACCCGCAAGAAGAGGATTCCGGCCGTGCTGGAAATCCACGGCGGGCCTCATGCGCAGTACTCTTCGAGTTTCTTCTTTGAATTTCAACTGCTGGCAGCCCAGGGTTATGCCGTCTTCTACTCGAATCCGCGGGGAAGCAAGGGCTACGGTCGCGAGCATTGCGCGGCCATCCGTGGTTGCTGGGGCACCGCCGATTGGACCGATATCCAGGCTGTGATTCACTTCATGAAGGATCAGCCCTTCGTGGACACCCAACGCATGGGCGTCATGGGTGGCAGCTATGGCGGCTATATGACCAACTGGGCGATCGGCCATTGCCACGACTTTGCGGCCGCAGTCAGCGATCGCTCGATCAGCAATCTGGTGAGTTGGTCTGGCAGCACCGATATGATCGAACCGACGAGCGACTATTTTCCAGGTAATTTCTGGGACCAACCCGAGGCCCGCTGGGACCAGAGTCCCCTGAAGTACTTAGGCAACGCAAAGACGCCCACCCTAGTGATCCACAGTGCCGGCGATCTGCGCTGCAACATCGAGCAGGCCGAGCAGCTTTTTGTGGTATTGAAACTGCTGGGCGTACCCGCGCGTCTTGTTCGCTATCCGTCCAACACCAGCCACGGCATGAGCCGCGGCGGTCCCCCGGACCTGCGAATCCATCGCCTACAGCAGATCTTGGCCTGGTGGCGAAAATATCTTGACGCCGCGAGCGGCGATACTATCGGAGGGTGAGATTGAGAGTCTTCTCTCCTACAAGCCTGAAGCGCAAGCGAATGAAAGGAAGTTCATAACGTTCTCTATTCTCGTTGCCGCACACGTGTGTGTCAAATACCCGCCCACCGGCCCGCCGCGCCTCCTAAAGTTGCCCGCTAAAGGCAAATGAAGTTGGCGATCCAGTTCAGGTTGCCGTTGCTCATGTCGCCATGCGTTTCTTCGTGAGGATTGGGGCAAGAGTAAAGCTACAGGGTCAGTAACGCGACATCCACAATCACCGGCGAGCCTCGATCATCGCCTCTTTCTCTTGACGTGAAAGGGCCTTGATCGCAAACTCTCTTTTCAGGGCATGACTGCGACTGGCCTGCGCTTCCTGGTAGACCAAGACAGCAGGCAAACGACTGCGGGTGTATCGCGATGCCGTTCCAGCACTGTGTTGTGCCAATCTACGAGGCACGTCATTCGTGATTCCGGTGTAGAGCGAACGGTCTGCGCATCGCAGGAGATAGACAAACCAACCTGTGCCCATCTTCAATTCCGTCAGCAGCTTCTTCACGGCAATTTCTTTGGCCTTCGCCTCGACCTCGACCGTCACGTCCAGTCCCAGCCAATGCGCCGGGAAATCACGGACGTCGATAAAGTCGTGGTGCCGGTAAGACTTTGGTCCGGTCCAGCCTTCCAGTGGGCTGGAAATATGGAACATCGGCTCCCGATCCCAGGTGGTCAACGCCTCCTTCGTGGCCTGTTCGACACGCATCCCATCGGGGTTACAACGGTGATGATGGACATCATAGACAAGCGGAATGCCTTTCGCCTTGCAGATTGGCAACAAATCGGCGGGCGTGTAGGTTTTGTCGTCGTTTTCAACGGTCAGGCGAGTTCTGACCCGGCGCGATAAAAGTTTCAGATTGCGTGCAAAATCGGCCAATGCCTTCTGCTTGTCGCCATAGGCGCCGCCGCCATGAATGTTCACCACATCAGCCCCGACCCACTCGGCAACCTCCGCTTGGTATTCAAGCTCATGTACGGATTTCTCAACCACGTCACGGCGAGGCGAATTAAGCACCACAAACTGGTCTGGGTGAAAGCAGGTTCGCAGCTTGTGCTTGCGAACGAAGGTTCCGCATTCCTGAAAGCGACGAACGATCTCATCGCTTTCAGGCAGATCATCGACCTCGTATCCGCAAGTCGGATGCGTCTTGATCGGAAGAATCTGGCTGTTGATGCGAAAGCAACCGATGCCATTGTCGTGGCAGAAGTGAAGGGCAGCGAGCAGGGCAGCGGCATTCTCCATGCAGAGGCGGCTCAATTTCGCCAGGGCATCGGATCGTTTCATCTTGCCGATGGAGGTAGCCGTCGTCGTAACGAACCCGATCGGTTGATCCCGAAAAATGCAGCATAGGCCAAGTCGCATGGAACCACTCCGAAGTGATTTCGGATTTTGGATTTGTAGCCGTCACCCCAGCAATGCCGCCACGATCTCCTTACGGCCGACGCGATGGCAGAAATCGCCGAGCGTTTCGCCTTCTTTGCGATGCTGCTTGAAATAACCCAGCACCGCGACAAGCGTCGCGACAAGATGCTCCAGCGGCACGCCGTCGCGATAGAGAAAGCTGAGCCGATCACCGATGCGGCGGCCGCCCAGATAGATGTCATAACGACCGGCAGCATGGCCGACGATGCCGATATCCGCGTTGTAAGGCCGCGAACAGCCGTTTGTGCAGCCGGTCATCCGCAAGGCAAACACTTCTTGCTGAAGGCCTAGTCGCGCAACCTCGCCTTCCAACTCATGGAGGATGTCCGGCAAGGCCCGCTCGCTCTCCGTCAAGGCCAGCGGACAACTGGGCAGCGATACGCAAGCACCCGACCAGCGGCGGACGTTGGTAATTTCGCCGACCAGTGGCAGGCCGCAATGGCGCAGATGGTCTTCGATGTTCAGCCGGTCTTCCCAATAGACATCGCCCAAGAGGAGGCTCTGGCCGGGCGTTAGGCAGATAGCCGGGCCGTGGCCATCGCAGATATCGCGCAAGGCCGATTTCAGCCGCAAATCGCCCGCGTCTTGAATGCGCCCGCTGGGTACGTACAGACCGTAGAAAAAGCGGCCGTCACCTTGCTCGCGCCAGCCGAGGTGATCGTCGATGTCCCAGACTTCGTCAGGCTCGGGCGGCGACAGTTCATAGCCCAAGTATTGTTCGACCTGCCGCTTGAAACGCTCAATGCCCCAATCGGCGACGAGGTACTTCAGCCTCGCCCGCTTGCGATCGCTGCGATTGCCGAAGTCGCGAAAGACACGAACGATCGCGCGCAATAGATCGAGGATCTGGTCGGCCCGAGCGTAGGCCATCCGCTGAGCCAGGGCAGGAAAGGTGCCATGCTTGGCGGGCGTCATGCCCATGCCTCCGCCGACCAGCACGTTGTAGCCGATCACGTCGTAGTTGCGGCTCACGGCCAGCAGGCCAACATCCTGGCAATAGACATCCGCGCAGTTGTCGCCTGGCAGGCCGATTCCCACTTTGAACTTGCGTGGCAGATAGGTCTTGCCGTAGAGCGGCTCAACCTCGTGCTCGGACTCATGGGAGCAAGCGGCCGGCGATTCGTCGAGCCAGATCTCGCGATAGGCGGGAGTCTGCGGCAAAAAGGCCCCGGCAATTTGCCCAGCCATCCATTGGATCTGTCCACGGACAGGATCGCCCCGATAGGGGGCAGGGCAGCAGACGACATTGCGATGCACGTCGCCACACGTCGCCATCGTGGTCAGGCCGACTTCATGAATCCGCTTGAGCACCGAGCGAAGATCCTGCTTGGCCAGACCGTGCATTTGCAAGTCTTGCCGGCTCGTGATTCGCAACGTGCCATTGCCATATTTGTCGGCAATCTCGATATGGGCTAGAAGCTGCTGGCTCGTGAGTCGGCCGCCGGGCACTCCGGTGCGGACCATGAATTGGTAGGTTTTCTGCTTCTTTGTGCCCGTATCGCCCAGCAACACGCGGCGATCGCGGTCGTCCTGCTGATACATGCCGTGATGCTTCAGCAATTGAGCCGTCTCCGTGGTGAAGTGGTCGGTCGGCTGAGACAGCTCTTTGGCGATCTGTCCGCGCAGATAATTGCTTTCGGCCTTGATCTTTTCGATCGAGCTTGGCGGGCCATTAACCTGATGTTGCGGATCGTTACTCATGACCATGAGAACCTGTCCTGGAGGATGAAAACTCAGTGCCGAACCGAATATTCAGTTTAGTCCTTGTTAGGCGGAAAGCAATACTAATGTTGACTCTTCGGGTTCTGGGTGCGGCCGTAGACGTGGCGGGAGTGAAACGTGCCTCACCAAAAGGGAGTGCGGGGCGACCGGCACCGCGCAACACGGCCGGTGAAAACCCACACAAAACGACAGAAATTGGTGCGGCTCGCTGCGCTCGTCCACACCCCAACGGCTCTCCCATAGCCAATTGTAGGGTGCATGGAGCGAACCCCTAGGGAAATGGTGGGTTACGCACGGAATCCAGCGAACGGCAACCTTCTACCCTGGTTTAGACCGGTTCGCGCAACGCACCACTGCGATTGAGTTTCCGTGCTCCACCCACCCTACGATGAATAATCCAGGCTTATTGATTCGCCGGTCCTAATCGAATGGGCCTTTTTCCTCAACCGGCTTCTTGTCCTCAACCGGCTTCTTGTCCTCAGCCGGCTTCTTGTCGTCAGCCGGCTTCTTTTTGTCAACAGGCTTCTTGTCGTCGGCAGGGGCAGCGGCTGGTTTCTTGGCTGGCCCCTTCTCGGCCTCCTCGACAAACGGAGTGCCAGCGGGTTCCACCACAGCCGGCTCGGCGGGTTTGCCACCAGCCTTCGCGGCATCGGCGGGCGAGGCAGCAGGCTTTTTATCATCGCCAAATAGCCCATTAGCATCGTCGGCAGGTTTGGCCGCCTCAGGTTTAGCTGCGCCAGGTTTAGCTGCTTCAGGTTTAGCTGCTTCAGGTTTAGCTGCTTCTGGTTTGGCCGCCTCAGGTTTA
>JANXQG010000225.1 GCA_025356915.1 Planctomycetota bacterium
GGTCGAAACCGTTTGAATCACTGCGGGTGGCTTGGCGGCTAGGTCGGCCGGCGGCGCGGTGGGGGCGACCATCGTCTCTTCTAAAATGGGATCCGGATCGATGGCTTCCAAATATTCACGGATGAAACTGACGGTTTCGTCGACCGTGTCGGCCTGAACGAGGATCAGGTGGCCGGGTTGAGCACCGTGAAGGGCGAATTCGACGGCGGCATCGGCACCGCGAATCTCGTCGATCTGCCGCACCCGCTTGCCTTTCTCCACGCCGTTGCGGAAGAGGCGAGTGATCTCGCCTTCCGCGCGGCCGCGGAGATAGTGGTCCTCA
The DNA here is from genome assembly GCA_025356915.1 of Planctomycetota bacterium. Lineage (GTDB taxonomy): Bacteria > Planctomycetota > Planctomycetia > Pirellulales > Thermoguttaceae > JANXQG01. The sequence goes on from JANXQG010000225.1 coordinate 323, forward strand.
TACAGGATCACCTGATCGAAGGCATCGCCCAGCAACTCGCCCTGGCGGATCATGTCGCAATCGCGCCGATCGCCGGCCGTACTGTAGACACAGGTCCGTCGCTGGTGCGGGAACTTGTCCAGTACCGGAATCAAGGCAGCTAAGGCGTCTGCATTGTGGCCATAGTCGACGATTACCGTCGCCCCGTGGATCTCCAAAATGTTGAAGCGGGCCGGAACCTTGTCCATATCGGCCGCGAACGATTCAGCCCGGGCGCGAATCACGTCGGCCGGCACCTTCAGGGCCATCGTAGCGGCAATCGCGGCCAGTGTGTTTTCCACGTGGAAGGAAACCTTGCCCCCGCTGGTTAGCGGAACGCTATTGAGCGAAAGGAAGGCCTCTTCGCGTGAGCCTTCGGCGACGATGATTGTGTTATCGCGAACGAAGAGAGCCTGCCCACCGGCGTTGCGATGCCGCACGATGACCGGATGATTGCCGTCCAGCGCGAAGTAGCAGATTTTGCCCGCCGAATAAGGCTCCATGGCAACGCAGTGTGGATCGTTGGCATTCAAGACCGAAGTGCCGTCGGGTGGCACGACGTCGACGATGCAGCGCTTTACCTTCGCCAGGGTCTCGACCGTGTGGACCTCATTCAGGCCGAGGTGATCGCCCTCGCCGATGTTGGTCACCACCGCGACATCGCAGCAGTCGAAGGCCAAACCTTCACGAAGGATGCCGCCGCGGGCCGTTTCAAAGACGGCAGCCTCGACCGACGGGTTCATGAGCACCGCGCGAGCACTCTTTGGCCCAGCGCAGTCGCCCGTATCGATGCGGCGGCTATCGACGTAGATGCCGTCGGTGCATGTCATGCCGACGCGGATACCTTTGCCACGAAGGATGTGCGCGATGAAACGCGTGGTGGTCGTCTTGCCGTTGGTACCCGTTACCGCAACGATGGGAATTCGCCCGTCGTCACCATCAGGGAAGAGCGTGGAAACGATCGCTTCGCCGACAGGCCGGGAGATTCCGACCGAGGGCTGCAAGTGCATCCGCAGCCCCGGGGCCGCGTTGATCTCCACGATGACGCCGCTTTGCTCTTCCAGGGGCGCGCTGATATCGGTTGCCACGACGTCCACGCCGGCAATGTCCAGGCCGATCATCTGCGCTGCTTCCACGGCGCGGGTCGCCACCTGGGGATGGACCCGCTCGGTCACGTCGATCGCCGTACCGCCGGTGCTCAGGTTGCCGTTGCGGCGAATGAGGACCACGGTGCCCGCGGGCGGGACCGAATCGGGCGTGTAGCCTTGATCGGTCAACACACCCAGAGCCACGGCGTCGAGTTTAATCTTGCTTAATACGGTGGCATGATGCTCGCCGCGACGCGGGTCAAGATTGGTCAAATCGACCAGCTCACGAATCGTCCGTGCGCCGTCGCCCAACACCTGGGCCGGCTCGCGGCGGGCCGCAGCCACGACCTTTCCACCGACGACCAGGACGCGATAATCGTGTCCCGGAGCGAACTTCTCCACGACTACTTCCTTGCTCTCGGCCAAGGCAGCCTGATAGGCCGCCAGAATCTGTTCGCGGGTGGTGAGATTGGTTGCCACGCCGCGGCCTTGATTGCCATCGCGAGGCTTGACAACCACCGGCACTCCGATATCGCAGGCAGCCACCCAGGCGTCGTCCGCATCGGTTACCGGCCGGCCTTCAGGAACCGGCACGCCGATGGCTTTCAATAAAGTCCGCGTCAATTCTTTATCCTGGGCGATCATTTCGGCAATGGCACCGGTACGGTCGGTCTCCGCGGCCTGGATGCGGCGAAGCTTCCTGCCGTAGCCGAACTGCACCATGCTGTGGGCGTTCAACCTCCGCATGGGAATGCCGCGGGCTTTCGCCGCTTGGACAATCGCGCTGGTGCTGGGGCCAAGACATGCCTCCTGGGCAAAGTCGCGCAGTCGCTCGACCTCGGTCTTAATGTCATGGGGCAGATCGTGGATCGCCGCCAGAACGATCTCCCGCGCTGCATGGAGACACTCCAGTGCTACTTGCTCCTCGTAATACTTGAAGACCACGCGATAAACGCCCGGTTCCGAGGTTTGGCGGGTACGGCCAAACCCCACTTCTGGACCGACAAGCGACTGCAATTCCAGGACAACATGCTCGATAATATGCCCGGGATAGGTTCCGTCCCGCAGCCTTTGAAAAAATCCGCCAGGTACACCGATGCTGCACCGGTGCTCGATCATGGTGGGCAGCCAGCCTATCAGCCGATCGCTAAACCCGGGGAAGTCAGTGGAGGGGCGGTCGAGATCCTTCAGATCCACCCAGACTTCAATCACGGGTGCGTTGGTCCAGATGTTCGGACCACGCAAGGCCAGCACTTTACGAAATTCCATAGTAGTTGATTCTCACCGCAGGGAAATGAAGACCTTACCGTTGGAGAAACGTTTTAGCCTTCGGAAGATTCCTTGTGATACGCCAGGAGTGGCGTAAATGTTTCATCGGCATTCTCAAAAAATTGGAGTACCTCTCCAATTTGGATCTTTAGTCACCTAGGATCGCAGGTATTATTTTGCTCGGCTTAAAATGATTTGAAGCGTAACGATAGGGAAAGATTCGTATCATTTTGGACCGTTTGCCGTATAAAATTATTGGATGCCGACGATGGTGGCCACGTCACTTATTGCGTGCCAATCCGCCCGTTCGATATGCGATTGTACTCTTGGAAACGCTCACACGCACTCAGTTACACTTCGTTTAGGGGGGCAGGGCCGCAATTCAAAACCAAGCATGATTTCGCGGTTGTTTGTTAAGGCGGGGACATCGGCAGGAGGGTTTCTGGAACTCTGGAAGAACAAGGCGTGGCCATTCCGTCGGAATTCAAACCTCCCTATTTATTGAAACCTTATACTCCGGGAAAAGCAATAGGGAGTCGTTTATTTTTCCGGAGATCCCCCACTTTACCCGTTCAATTTTACAACCAGTTTCAAAAAAGACCAGGAAACAGACTGGATATTCTCAACCACCCGCCAGAATATCAAGTAGTAATTCAGGCTTTCCAGCCTGAACTTTTTCGGTGTACTGTCAGGCTGGAAAGCCTGACCTACAAAATATTTAGGTTAAGAAACCATCCCGAGACGACTTTCGTGACAAACCAGGAGAACTGCAAAGTCCAACGCGAAGGGGTCATGTCCATGTTTTTGGGCAAGGATCTCGGGTGAATTCCATACGTTTTCGTCGAAAAATAGACCAGACCCCTGACTTTGCAATTCTCCTGCGTAGCGAATCTTGCGGGGAATAGGTTTTTGAGCGCGTTACAAATGGCAGAACCCCAATTGACTGCCGCAGCGGCTTTTAAGCGGTCTTTCCTGAACCGATGAACCGATGTTACAATCTACAGCAACCTTGCAGCGACACCCACGACGGGGGTTGTTGATGCATCCCAGCTCCTCTTTGATTTGAAGCTCCTGTGTCTGTTCGTTCTCCCGAGATCATCGACGTCCGCAAAGAACTTCCTCCACGGTTGCGTGCGAAGGCTGAATCGGTGCTTGAGGGTAACGAAGTTCTGTTGGCTTGGTTTGAACCGGATTTAGATAGTCAACTCAATTTTTCGCAAGGGTTGATCCTCCTTACCGATTCGCGGCTAGTCAGCCTGTCGGAAAATGATCAAACCTTCGATAATGGACCCCGTGCGGAGAACCAGACAGACGGCAAGGCGTGGTATCTTTCGCAGGAAATTACCTTGCAGACGAAAGAAAAAGGTGGGGCTTCCTCGCTGGAGTTGTCGGACTGTCGAGGATTAGTAGCCCAATGGCGGCATACACCGGCAAGGAGCAAGGCTTCTCACCATTTCGTTGACCGTTGGAAACTGCTCCGTAGCGGGCAACCGGCGGAAGGTGAAACGACCGAATCGACCGAGTCGCTCTGCCCGAGCTGCGGCTCACCCATCAAGGGGGAGCAGGGCTTTTGCGAGAATTGCGCTTCGCTGTCTGGAATCAAGCCTGGCCGCTCGCTCCTGCGGCTGCTGACTTTTGCGCGCAAACGCGGCTGGGTGGCCTTGTTGGGCCTTCTTTTAACGATCGCCAGCACGTCAGCCAGCATGGTGCCGCCCTACCTGACGAAGCCTATGCTCGATGAGGTGCTGGTACCCTTCCAGAACCATCAAGATGCAAAGTTCTATCTCGTTCCCTGGCTACTGGGAGGGCTTGCCGCGGCATCGATCCTCTCCTGGTTATTGGGCTGGGCTCGAACCTACGTAATCGCTTGGGTCAGCGAGCGGATTGCGGCCGACTTGCGCAATCAGACCTATGCCCACTTGCAGCGGATGTCGCTGGAGTTTTTTGGCGGAAAGCGAACCGGCGACCTGATTTCGCGGGTGAGTACCGATTCAGACCGCATCTGCTACTTCCTCTCGGTCCACCTGCTGGATTTTGTCAACGATGTGGTGATGATCTTGATGACCGCCGTCATCTTGCTCTACATCGATTTGCATCTAGCATTGGCCACGCTGGTGCCGCTGCCGCTGATCGCCTACCTGGTACATAAGGTTCGCAGTCGGCTGCGAGGTGGATTTCAGTTGGGAAGCCGTGCTTGGGCCGACATGACCAGTGTGCTGGCCGATGCGATTCCCGGCATCCGTGTCGTCAAGGCTTTTGCCCAAGAACGCCGCGAGGTCGAACGCTTCCGCTGTGCCAACGATCGCGTGCTGGACGCGAACGACCGCGTCAATCGGCTCTGGTCTTTCTTCGGGCCCGTGATTACTTTGCTGACCGATGGCGGTTTGCTCATCGTGTGGGTCGTAGGCGTTTGGCAAGTCTACAACAACAACCTGACCGTCGGCACGCTGACGCTGTTCCTTGCCTACATTAGCCGATTCTATATGCGGCTGGATTCGATGAGCCGCATGGTCTCGGCCACGCAGCGGGCCGCGACGGCAGCCCAGCGGGTCTTCGGCGTCATGGATCGCGAGGCGACAGTCCCCGAGCCGGTTCATCCGGTTCATCCGGGCCGGCTCCGCGGTCGCATTGAATTCCACGAAGTTGCTTTCCGCTATGGCACTCGCTCCGTCGTTGAAGGGATTAACCTCACGATCGAACCTGGGGAGATGATCGGACTGGTCGGCCCCAGCGGATCGGGCAAGACCACGCTGGTGAATCTTGCCTGCCGCTTTTACGACGTGGCCGAAGGGGCCATCCTCGTTGACGGCACCGATGTCCGCTCGTTTCCCATTGAGGAATATCGCAAACATATCGGTCTGGTCCTCCAGGAGCCGTTCTTGTTTTACGGCACCATCGCCGAGAATATCGCCTATGGCCGACCTAATGCCAAGCGAGAAGAACTGATCGCTGCCGCCGAAGCCGCCCGAGCCCACGAATTCATCCTCCGCCTCCCCGACGGATACGATTCGATTGTCGGCGAGCGTGGCCAATCGCTCTCCGGCGGTGAGCGGCAGCGGATCAGCATCGCCCGAGCGTTGTTGATCGATCCCCGGATATTGATCCTCGACGAGGCCACGTCATCAATCGATACGGAGACGGAGCGCGAGATTCAGTTAGCCTTGGATAACCTCATTCGCGGTCGCACGACAATCGCCATTGCCCACCGCTTGAGTACGCTGAGCCGTGCCAATCGTTTGGTCGTCATGGAACGGGGGCAGATCGTGGAGGTCGGTCCACACCAAGAATTGCTCGACCGGAACGGATTATATGCTCGGCTTTATCGCGCCCAGTCGGAATCACCGGAGGAACATAACACATGACCTCGCCGCATCCCACACCGCTGCGCCCCGTTTGCCTGGAGCAAAATCCGTGGGGCCAGCTTCTCATGGAGACCGACGATGGCCAGAAGTTTTCCGGCGTCGTGCCTGTGCGCGCCTTTCCCGTTTCCGACCCCGATCACTGGATCTCGATCTGCGATTCTCACGGGCAGGAGCTTCTTCGCATTGATGACATTCACGACTTGCTGCCTGAGGTGCGAAAAACCGTGGAACTGGAACTATCGCAGCGAGAATTTGTCCCCGTGATCCGCAGAATTCTTTCGGCCACGCAGCACGAGCCTTCCGAATGGTTTGTGGAGACAGACCGCGGCCGCACCACATTTCAACTCAACAGCGAAGACGATGTGCGTCGAATCGAGCCTGACCAAGCCTCCATCTGCGATTCGCATGGCATTCGCTATCTCATAACGAGCGTGCGCGGCCTGGACGGCGGCAGCCGGCGAATTTTGGAATACTTTTTGTAGCGTAGACAGGCGAGGGTAGAGTCGAGAGGTGGCGCGGTG
>JANXQG010000233.1 GCA_025356915.1 Planctomycetota bacterium
TTGATGCCCGTCTCGAAGATTTCCGTCTTCGTCGAGAGATCCGTGACCGGGGGGGCGTCGCGGTGGATGGGCCAGTACTCCTCGGCGTTGACCGGGCCGAGGTCGTCGATCGGTTCGCCCAGCAGGTTAAAGACGCGTCCCAGCGTACCCTTCCCGACGGGCACGCAGACCGGGGCACCGGTGTCGATGCAGGGTGTGCCGCGAACCATGCCATCGGTGCTGCCCAAGGCGACGCAGCGGACGCGGCCGCCGCCAAGCTGGGCCTGAACCTCGCCGGTAAGGTGGACCTTCACGCCCTTCTCCTCGGCTTCGATTCTCACGGCGTTATAGATCGCCGGCAGACTATCCTCCGGGAACTCGGCATCGAAGGTCGAACCGATGATTTGCGTCACGCGGCCGACTTGTTTTTTTGTGGGGGCGGGCTTGGGTAGTGTGGTGGGCATGGAAAATTGGCCTGCAATAAGGATTGAAAATTGCAAATTGCAAATTGCAAATTGCAGTCAAATTAACTTGTTAGGTTGCTATGTCTTACTGCGATTTTTCGCAGTAGCGACTGATTTGCCGATGATCCTGCAAAGCTGGTCGCTTTCTTCCTATTTATTCAGTGCTTCCGCTCCTCCGACAATCTCCAGCAGTTCTCCGGTGATCTGCCCCTGTCGGGCACGGTTGTAGGCAATCGAGAGGCTGCCGATCATCGAGTCGGCGTTCTCCGTGGCGTTCTTCATGGCAACGCGGCGGGCGATCTGCTCGCTCACGGCCGCGTCGAGAAAACACTTGAAGAGCTTCACCTTAAAACTGGCCGGAACGACCTCGTCAACAATGCTCGCCGCCGAGGGCAGGAACTCGTACTGAATGTGGGGGCTGTTGGGATTCTCGTCGTGATTCCCGTTTTGGCCCGCACCATCCAGTTGGGCCAGGGGCAATAACGTCTCCACCACGGCATACTGCCGGCCGAGGCTCTCAAACTTGGTGTAAACGACGTCCAAGCGGTCGAGGCGGCCTGACTGATACCATTCCAGATAGCGATTGGCCAGCACTTCCACTTCCGCGAACGTCGGCTTGTTATCGAACTGCGTGAAACGCTCGGCGATTTCGATTTTCCGGAAGCGAAAAGCCGAAATACCCCGCTTGCCCGAGACTTCCAAGCGAACCTCCGGCACGGTGGCACGGAGTTGCTTCAACTGACTCATGCCGTGCCGCAACACGCTGCCGTTGTATCCGCCGCACAGGCCGCGATTGGCCGACAGCACCAGCAGCGCGGCATTCGACGTCTCGGCATGGGCTTCCAATAGCGGATGTTTGACCTCCAGCCCGGCCGTGGTGAGGTGACCGACCAGCGCGACGATCCGCTTCGCATAGGCCGAGACCGCCACCGCACGGTCCATCGCTTTGCGGAACTGTGCCGTGGAGATCAACTCCATCGTCCGCGTGATCTTGCGAATGCTGCGGATCGATTTGCGTCGTCGGTCGAGTGCTTTGGCTTTAGCCATGGGGGGAAGTGGTTAGTTGTCGGTTGTCAGTTGTCTTTTCACAATTTAAGTAAACGGTGTCAGGGCAGATGTCTTGCTCATGCGGCCACGTTACGGTGCCGTTTGCCGCTCGTACCAGTCGGAAATAGTCTACGTCCTGAAGTTCCTTGAAAACGCCGAAATCCAGCAGCGGCCGGCAATCATAAATGCCAGATTCGCCGTTAGTGAACGTGACCCGCAGGTGGTAGTCAGGCTCTGGTTTTACCTCTTTGACTCTGGGATCCATTTACTACCTCAGTGGTTTGATCCTGAAAGGTTGCTGCCCCGCGACGGCAAGTCGCCAGTCGGCCATCAGGTCGTCTTGGTGAATTTCCATCCACGCTAGCAGCAATCGCATCTTCGCTGGCGGCAGGCTTCCCGCCAACAACTCTCCTCCAGGAATCGCAATTACAGCTTCCTGCTCTTGATATTGCGCATGGACATGCGGTTGATGGTGTTTTGTGTTGTCCGTGTAGTACATGTAAACAATGATCCCGTAAAACATGGATATTGCTGGCATGACCGTTTCCTCATATATATTGGTTAATTATTCCTTAACAAACTGTTTCGCATATTTCCTGAAGTTCGCTATCGTTGCATCCGACTTGACCTGAACCTGATACAGATCGCCTGTGATTGGCTCTTGCAATTCCATTTATTACGCCTTGTCGGCTGCTCTCGATCCATTTACCTCCCTCGCCAAGTTTGACGTAGAACGCATTTTTAATCGCAATGGGTTTCATGACAAGCCCGATTTGAAATTTGAGATTTCTCGTTGC
>JANXQG010000270.1 GCA_025356915.1 Planctomycetota bacterium
GAGGGACACAACCCCGTTGGGGTAGGGCCTCGTTTATTCATATTCCCAGGGTAGCCGCTGCGCGGCAACCCTGGGCTAGGGGACAGAATCCCTTCGGGATACAAAGATCCCAAATTGGACAATGATACCCAAAATCCTTAATTTCGTTCGTATGGGGGCTCGCTGCGCTCTCCCCACCCTACCATTATTCGCGTTCCGCACCTAGAACCGGAAGAGCCAAAAACCTCACCGGCCGTTCCGCTGCTGACGCGGCCAGATCACTTCGGGCTGGCTGGGCTGTACCTTTCGCTCGACCTGGATTCCGAAGTGGACAAGTGTGGCATCGAGACTGACGCCATCGCCCAGCAATCCATCGGCCTGGGTGCGAATTCCGGCACCGGAACCGGCAGTTTTTACTCGCTGGCTGCCTGCCCGGCAGACCCGTTCAAAGAACTCGGTGGCCGCACGGTTGTCTCTTTCGTTCGTCCAACGGCCCGCCCCGCCCAGAATCACGTAGTCAACGGCGTAGGAATCGAGCAATTGAGGAAACTCGGCCCGGGCAAGTTCCTCGCTGCCAAAGAATTCCGCCCCCACGGCCCGGCCGCCATGCACAAAAATGAAACCCACCGTACGATGGGGGATCTCGGGCACGACCCGTCTGCGGACGGCATCGAGCTTCTTTTCCACGGAAGATGATTTCAGTGCCATTTCCAGACTTCCCGTGTCGTTTTCTGCCCCAAGCGAGGCGTTGTTTCCTGCCACGCCTCTCCAGACGTCGCCCTGAGACGCCCCACGACGCAGCTCATGCTGGATCGATTGCGGTACCTTGGCGTTGGCTGCGGAAAACCCCTTTTCGCCCTGCCAGCGATGGGCCTCGACGCAGAAAACTTCAAGTTCCAACCGCTGTCCCGGACCAAGAACCGTGTCGTGACGGATCGTGCGGGTTTGCATGCCGCCCTTAATCACATCCCCCATCATCAGCAGGATGTAGGCATCCCGGCTGCGGTTTTCCACGCTCACGACCGGCACCGAACCGCCACCCTTCTCGCTGATCACCAGTGTGCCGCGGGCGACGGCCTCGTCAAGCGTCTGCCATGCGCCATGCAGCAGAGGCACATTTTCGACGAGAACCGGGTAAATGGCCAAGCGTTGCTCGATAATTGGGGCTGCGATTTTCACGCCGTTGAAGAATTGCCCCAGTTCGGCCACATGCCGATCCGTGGACGGCCGCTGGGCCAAGGTCGTGCCGCCGACTGTGCATAAGCCCAAAAGAAAAATGACTACGGTCAGGAAAAAATGCGAGACTCTCATGCTTCTTGCCTCCGGTCTTCGGGTTGACGAACACTCTGGAACCAACCGTTGGACGCGACAGGGAGGCAGGAAGTTCCCCGCGAGTTACAAATAATCCGCGAATAATTCCTTGCTCGGCCGCGGGACAGGTTCGGCGATGGTCTCCCGATCCCGCTGAAATGTCGTTGCGTCTCCGCTTCCTGCCGAGTCGCATACCACTCGCTGCACCATTGGATGACGTATTAAAAGACCGGCGCGAGAATTCCGCCATCGCGATCCACTCATCGCCCCTCGGTAATCTTCTTGGAAATATAAACTTCAAGCGAGGCGAGTATTTCGGCTTCCGTCCGTTTGTTTGCCGCGCACTTCAATGCCCAGGCACGGCCGGGGTGCAAAAAGTCCCATGCCGAACGCTGTTGATTGTAGCGGCCGCTGCCAGGGTCGTGATTGCCAAACCCGTCCAAGAATAAATTCCAAACTGGCTCGAACTTCTGAATTAACAGCGATTCTCCAAGCGGAATCCAAATATCCTCAACCACCAAGTAACGGCATGCAAAGTCCGCAATTTCCAACGTCGTCATGGCTTGTTGTATCGAGCTAGCATGTTCCCGAATCCTTCCGAATAATACGGTTCCGGGGTTCTCTCCCAATCCAACTCCGCCTTGCCTGGCACCGGCCGGAATCGCTTTGCCCACATAGATGGGCCATGCAAAATTGTTTTTCCGGTTTCGCTTCGTAATTTCGTGATAGGCCGGGAAATCACCGGTGTAGTAAATCGCGTAGATTCCCGCGCCGGTGAACGATTCCTCGATAGGCAGGGGGACCGGCTTGCGTTCAAGCATGGCATCGGCCACGCTCACGCCCAGATTTCGTTTATCGAGCGGATTGTAAGGGGGTTCCACTTTCACGCTGAGTCCCCTCCGGAAAGTTTATTCTTCACGCTCGCGGCAACGGCTTGAGCCAATCGAACAGGAACCGCATTCCCGATTTGTCGCATTGCTTCCGTCCATGCTCCTGCAAAGTAGAAACCATCCGGAAAAGTCTGCAATCTTGCCGCCTCCCTGACGGTGAAATATCGTACTTTTCCATTCGGATAGGAAAGCATGTTCTCGCCGCCGGGAACACCGTGGTCGCCGGCCTTGAGTGTCTTGGCCGGTTCATCCAAGGGGCTTCCCGTGTGCCCTTCGTAGGTTCTTGCGCCTTGGTTCGCCCAATGGTTCAAAATTTGGCTAGATAGTATTACGTTTCGGGGGTCGGGTAAATCGGCTATAGTGTCTCGCACGGTCAGCCACGGTTGGGTATTAACTTCGATTTCGCCACTCTTCAATTTGGCAAGCCGATTTGAAACCGGTTTCGCTGGCCGATCTTTATTGGCTATCTTGTGAGTGTCCCAATACTCCCCAGTTACCCATTGACTGACGAGCAACGCATCTTGTGAATGCGTCGGTTGTGGGAATGACCAATTCGTGGTCAAGTCGGCACGAAAGGCGACAATGAATACCCGTTCCCGCTTTTGTGGTACTCCGTAATCTGCTGCATTGGCTTTGTGAAAGAAATCAATGTAATCCGGTTTTTTCGTCCGTGAGTGGTGACGCTCCAATCGGGATAGATGCTTGGCCCAATCTTCGTCATTTTTTTGGACCAGATCTGGATATCGCAATTGAAGCAGAACATAGTGAAAGAAATTGGCAAACTTTGGACGGAGCAAGCCTTTCACGTTCTCAATCAATACGGCCTTTGGCCGAGTCTCTCGTACTGCACGCACTACCTCGGGAAATAGATTTCTCGCATCCTTATCCCCACGATGCTTTCCACCGATGGAAAACGGTTGGCATGGAGGACCACCTGAAAGCAGGTCGATTCCTTCATACGGTTTGAAATCCACGCCGCGAACGTCAACTCGCTTCACTCCCGGCCATTCGCAAACTGGCTTGACGCCTCTCGACTGGTTCTCTTGAATCGTGGAAATACAATCCTTGTTCCACTCCAAAACGGCCTCATGCCGGAATCCTGCGGCCGCAGTGCCAAGTGCAAGACCACCGGCCCCGGCAAATAGCTCGACAGACCTCATGCTCTATCCTTCCAGAAAATTTACCCGTTTGGTGCCGTAAAAAACCAAATCCGGGGTTCCGGGCAGCCTCTTGCAATGGAGCCGATATCGGAAACCCAGCGAATGAACCAACCGACGAACCGCCATTTCCGGCTTGGTATCCTTTGACCGGATACGGCCCATTCGTTCGCTCCGTTCATTGGGA
>JANXQG010000277.1 GCA_025356915.1 Planctomycetota bacterium
GGTCGGCATGGGCGTGCGTGATGAACAGCGCGCTGGCCGTCAGGGCTGACGCTGGCAACCCTGCCTGCAATCGCGATGTCTCAGATTTTCCCGAATGGCCTTTCGCGGTCTCTTCGTCAAAGAGTACGCCGCAGTCGATGAGCCAGCGGGCGTTCCCCGTATCGAGGACGTGGAACGAACCCGAGACCCGTCCCGCTGCGCCGTATGAAATGGCCACGAGCTTTGAGGGGGCGGCGGATGTTTCGGCTGCTAGTCCCGGTTGCGTCCATTGAAGAACGGCGAGAACGGCAAAGAGGACTCGATATAAAGGGTGTGCAAAGTTCATCGGGAGATTGTTCCGTTACCGCGTCGAGGTCAGGTCAATATCGATCGGATTGTCGCCCCCGATTACATCTTCTACGAGAGTAGAATTTGTATTGTACCGCGCAGGAACGATTTGGGAACTGGGGTCGGGAGTCAATTGCTTCGTGATCCGCACGGTATTTGAGCCGACAGCCCCCCCCATGACGTCGCCGATGTACTTCAATTGATACTCGCCGTTTTCATCGGTCGTTCCGCCCGACTCGCGAACGCCCGATGCGGGGTGGAAAACGACGCTGGCATGGGCGAGTGGCTTACCATCAAGAGTCACGCGGCCATGCACTGCGCTCAAGGGAGGACGACCGTCCTTGGTGCAACCTGTAACGAGAGGGAGCAGCATTGCAGCGATCAATCCAAAGGCTTGAATCGGAAGTGAGTTCATCATCAGAAGCGGAAGGGGTTATTTGGGCACGTGATTGTATTTGGCCTCTCCATCGGCCATGCTGCCTAGGTAGGCGAAGACTTTTGAGTCGATGTTCTCATTGAAGAAGTGGACGGAGCCATCGACGCAAGTGAACTGGGCACCACTGACATGCTGGCTGCCGGCGCTCTCGAAGAAACTATTATTGAATCCGCCAGTCTGTCCTACGTCATTACTTCCGCCGGCGAAATCGGGTCAACGGTCGGTTGACCGTCGATCTGTTTGAACGGTTGCTATTGCTCTTTCCAAGATTCGAGTTAATCAACGGTTCCCGCGATCGACGCGCCGCCGACCTATTAACCGCCATCCTCGGCAATCTCACACCTGAGATGATCGCGGTAATGGCCGACCGGCAGAATGTCGAGCCTTATGGGCCGCATCCGTGGAAAAAAACATTAACCGCTGGCAGCGATGATCATAGCGGGGCCTATATGGCCACGGCCTTTACCAAAACGCCGCTGGCCTCCAGCGTCAACGAATATCTCGCCTACCTGCGTCGCGGTGAGCACGAAGCCGACGGCGATTGCGGCGGCAGCGTGTTGATGGGGCACGCATTCTATCACATCGCCTACAGTTATTATCAGGACCGCTTCGTCTGCGGCAACAAGGGCGGCAAGCCGACGCTGATGGGCCAACTCTTCGAGCGGCTGTTGAAAACCTCGAGCGAGAAGAGTTCTCGCTGGAGTCTGAGGGGATTTGCCAAGCGTTTCTTTGTGTCGCGGCATTTGAGCAGGCTCAGCGAAACCGAACGGCAATTAGTTGTGCTCACAAGCATCGACAAGCCACCAAAAACCAAGATCGATTTGAAAAACTTCCAGCCGGTGGGAACCTTTCCCATGCCGGAGTACGAATCGCAGATGCTCGCCTTCCCCCCTTTTTTGGAAATCTTCGAGTATATCGAACGGCACCGCTTCAACGAACTCATCATCTCCACGCCCGGCCCCATGGGCGTGACCGGCCTGGCCGCCGCTCGCTTGCTGGGCCTGCGGACCACGGGCATCTATCATACCGACTTCGTTCAGTACGTTCGTCAACTGACCCAGGACGACGATCTGGCCGATTTGACTGGTCAGTACATGCGCTGGTTCTACGATCAATGCACCACGATCCTCGTGCCTACGGAAACCTATCGACGGCAACTCATCGACAACGGTTTCGAGCCTTCCAAAATCGGCGTCATGGCCCGAGGAGTCGATAATCAGCTTTTCCATCCTTCCAAGGCAGTACCAACATTCTTCGATCGTTTTGGTCCGCCGAACCATTTCTGCTTTCTGTACGTAGGACGGATATCCAAAGAAAAGAATATCGACGCCCTGATCGATGCCTTTGACGATGTTGTCCGTCGCGGCTATCAGGCACGACTGGTTTTTGTGGGCGAAGGACCGTGCCGACAGCGGTTGGCGGCACGTTGCCAGGAGCGGACAATTGCCTTCACCGGCATACTTGAAGGTGAAGAGTTGGCCCAAGCTTATGCGAGTGGCGATTGCATGGTCTTTCCCTCGACGACGGACACCTTCGGCAATGTAGTTTTGGAGGCGCAGTCATGCGGGCTGCCGGTCATTGTTACCGATCAGGGAGGGCCGGCAGATATCGTACGGCGATACGATTCCGGGATTGTCGTCGATCTGTCGCAGCCTCGGGCATTGGCCGACGCGATGGAGAAGATGATGCTCGACGCCGATCTGCGTGGCAGATTACGCAATCGCGGGCTACTCAACGCGGCCGAGAGCAAATGGGAAAATGTGCTGGAGCAGTTCTGGAGCCGCGACGGATGTGAATCAGGCGAAACGGACATGGAAACCTATCGTTCGCTCGATGCCCGCAACGCACCCGGCGTGATCGCCATGGAAGTGGCCTGACAATGGCCGCGGTATAGGCCTGTATTTTTGATTTGTCTATAGAAAGAGGGCTACGATGTCGCTAAGATCTTTGCGAACCAATCGCACCCGCAAGCGCAGTGCATGGCTGGAGCAGTTCCGGCTGGAGAGCGATGCCTGTCCCGGCGAACTGCCGCAACTGTCCGGATGCCTTGAAGATGAAGAATCCGACGGCAGTTCGTTTGTTTGGCATGGCGGATCCGAGGAGGTGGCAGTCATCGTTGACGCAGCTTCCACATCATGGCCGGACGAGACGCGCGGCGCACAGGAAGCTCCCGTGAGAATCCGCCACTTGAAAGTTGCTGCCGAGCGAGGGCACCTGGAGTCGATGTATCTTTTGGCTCAGGAGTGCAAGGATCGGATCGAGCGAATTCAGTGGCTGACAATGGCCGCTGAACAGGGCCACCTGCCATCCATGCACGATCTCGGCTTGGCATCGGGCGCCTTGCACGAGCGTCGTCGCTGGCTGCTCCGTGCGGCCCAACATGGCTGGGCCGAGGCCATGGCCGAACTGGGCGACGTGGAGTGCTCGTGAAGCAGCTACAATCATCTACGCTTGCCGTTGACCCTTTCTGAAAAAGAAATACTTATACAACACACGTTCTTATTTCCATCCTCGATAGGTTTTTTCATGGTTCGTTCTCTGCTTGTCGTCGGTTTCCTTGTGGTCGTTCTGGTTGCTTCGCCCTGCCTGGCATGGCATGAAGTTGGGCACATGCTTACAGTTTTGGTTGCCTATAAGCAGTTATCGCCGGGCGACACGCCTTCGGTAACCGTCAGAAAGCTTGTGGCCATCCTCAAACATCACCCGCGTTACCAAGACGACTTTGCCATCTCCATGCCAAAGGGCTTGACCGAAGACGGCGAAGCCCGCTGGTTGCTTTGCCGGGCGTCCATCTGGCCAGACCAGATTCGCAATGATCGCCAAAATGGGCCGTCGTATCCTCCCCAGCCAGCCAAGCGGGGATCCTATCATCGCGGAATTTGGCATTTCATCGATACGCCGTTGGTGGTAGTCTCCGAGGGAACCAGCGACGATCAGATCCATGCCTTGGAAAAGAAGGCTCGCGCCGGTCAAGATCTATTAACGGATGCTCCGAC
>JANXQG010000521.1 GCA_025356915.1 Planctomycetota bacterium
GTTCGCTGCTGGGGGCAGAAAAAGGGTTGGAGGCTTTGTTATGGACCTTTGTGTTAGGCTCGTGTTTCAGCCTGATCCTGTTGGTTTGGCGAATCGGGCCGGTCACGACCGTATTCCGCGTCGTGCGGTTGGTCTCGACCAGATTGCGGCTGCCTTGGTTTATGCCGCTGAGCGATGAAGAACGTAAGGCGTTGAAACCGCCGGTCTTTCTGGCGCCTAGTGCGCTGGCGGCGGTGGCGATCGTGAGGTTTGGTTTGATAACGTAAAAGGCTGTTTTATGACCGCGGCCGCTTGCGGCTTCGCAATCGTCAGTCAGGAAACGTCACCATGGCTCGTGCGATTATGACGGCATGTTTGCCTTGGCTGGTATTGCTGCTAGGACTCATTCTGGCGGCCTGGGTGTTGGTGCGCTTCAGCCGGGCGCAGCTTCGCCTGGGCCGCCTTTTAGAACTACACCGCGACGAAGTAGGGAGCGTGCAAAGCCTGAGCTTTGTGCTTACCCTGCCGCTGTTCATCGCAATCATGATGATGATCGTGCAGGTGAGCCAACTGATGATCGGCATCGTGGTGGTTCATTACGCCGCCTTCGCGGCGGCCCGCAGTGCGGCTGTATGGATTCCAGCCGCGATGGCCGAACCCGAGGGCCCCTGCTGCATCAGTTCCTATTCGATCGATCCCGACGCGCCGGACCAAGTCGCGCCGGAACTCGATCCCACGGCGGCCAACTACGGCCCCAGCAGCGGTGGGCTGACCTACAAGATTGCGCCGGGCAGCCGGAAGTTTGACAAGATCGCGTCAGCCGCCATCCTGGCCTGCGTGCCGATCTCGCCGTCGCGCGACCTGGGTTTGCAGGCCCCGACGGCGGCCATGGCTTCAGTTCTGAAGAATGCTTACGGCACGCTGTCACCGAGTTCAGGTTCCAACAGCGCAATCGGCCTGCGGCTGGATCGCAAGCTGGCTTATGCGATGAACAACACCGAGGTCGAGATCCGCTTTTTCCACAAGAACCAAGAACCGCCGCTTGCGACCTATTACAAGCCGGATGATCTCGGCGAGTTCTACTTCAACGAGGTCGGCTGGCAGGACACAATCACGGTGACGGTAAACTACCAGTTTCCTTTGTTGCCTGGCCCGGGACGGCTGCTGGCGAGATATGTCGTCGGGACCAGCGGAAGAGACAAGGTTGCGGAAAGCATCGAAAAGCATGGTAACATTTACACCTATCCTTTGCAGGCCTCGGCTACCATCGGCAACGAAGGCGAGAAATCGGTGGTGACGCATGTCTATCCTTAAAGTAGATCGTCTGTTGCCCTTATCGCTTGCGATTTTGCGGCAATTTTCAAGGCGATTGCATAGCGACGAGCGCGGCTCGATCAGCATCGTCAGCGTCTTTGCCGTGATGTTCCTGGCGATGCTGCTCGGCATGGTGATGAACGTCGGCCGCCATGTTGATGGCAAGATCCGCATGCAAAACGCGGCCGATGCGGCGGCCTATTCCGGCGGAGTGGTGTTGGCGCGTGGCATGAATACGCTAGCCTTCACCAACCATCTGCTCTGCGACGTTTTCGCGGTCACGGCTTTTTTGCGTGAGGCCCGCGATCAGAACTCCGCCTCCTACGCGCCCGACATCCTCGCCGCCTGGAACAAAGTTGCCCAGGCGTTCTCGTCCTCGGGTTTTCCAAAGTTCACGGCCCTTGGCTCGGCCATCCAGCAAAAGGTTCCGCTGGAGCAGCAGTTGGTCGATCGCTACTCAGCCTGGGCCAAGTCGGTGAGCGATCAGGTTCTGCCGATGATGGAGGATATTTTGGCCGAGGAACTGATTCCCAAGTATCAGCGGGCCGTTGTGGTTGCCTTTCCTGAAATTGCCCAGGCTGCTGCTCGAGAGACCGCCGCGCGGAATGGCGACCCCGACCATCGCCGCGGTCCGATGTTCGGCGTGCTGTGGCGAACTGATGCCCGGCCGGTGGGTGGCGATGCCGATTCGGGCTACTCGCCTGACGACCGCACCCTGCCGGTGATCGATCCAGAACTTGATTCGGTCGCGAATCAGGAGCAGTATGTCCGAACAGCGGTCCAACAGCGGCGCATGCTGTCAAAATTGTACCTCGACCAGTGGAACGCTGAACTGCTTGGTGCCCTCGATCAACTGGGCAAAATGTCGCAGTTCTCGGGCCTGTGGTGTAGTTTCACCTGTGGATATCTGGAAAAGTTGCTGACCGAAGAATACCCGCGTTCCAATCTGCCGTTTGTGATCCACGAAAACCCATTGCAGACAGCCAATTCAAACACGACGCTCCAGAAACACTACACTTATATCAGCGTGGTCTATTGGAAGAAGTTGCCGGAGATGGCACCGGGGCTATTCAAAAATCCCCTGGAGGCCGACGCACAGGCGTTTGCCGAGGTCCATCTGTTCATTCCACGAAATCGGCTGGGATGGGTTCCAGAAGGCGGTTCAGGAACGGGTCCGAGTCAATCGCCGTTGGGCGGCGTGCCCGGCGAGGTTGCCTTTGTGCCAATATATCAGCCGGTAGGCAATGACGGCGGCAGCGTGGGCGATGGCACACGGTGGGTGGTCGGTCGCGTGGGAGGTCCGACCGTCTGGAACCTGCTCAACCAAAGTTGGAATTGTCAGCTTGCTCCCGCCACGCAGCCCGCCTTGGCCACGATTCTGCAATCGAATCCCGGTCTGCCGGGCTTTAATAATGCACAGTACAAGTTGCCGACTCTCGGTGGGCTTAGCAGCGAAGAAATAGAGCAGATTAGTCCACACTAGGGAAAAATACGAAATCCGAAACAAATACAAAATAGGAAATTCAAAGGTTCAAAATATTGATGTCGCGTGGAATGTATTTATTTTGGTCATTGACCGCATTTGCGATTTGAATTTCTTTCGGATTTACATAACTCCTGATTCGCCATGAATACAAAATTGTCAGTACCGCGAGAAGCAATCCAAACCCGTCATCGCGGTCTCGCCATGTTGGAACTGACCTTGGCGCTGCCGATCTTGCTGTTCATCATGGCGTTGATTATCAACTATGGCACGATCGCCGCCTGGAAAGTTCGCGAAAATAGCGTGGCTCGGCTGGCGGTATGGGAGACTCGCTGGCCGCGGAGCGGTTCGACGGATCCCCGTCCGCGTTACTGGCCCGCTACGGCATCGATGGGATCTTCCGATCAGGGCACGGTGGCAGCCATGGACGACCGCCGCGTCGATCTGCCGGTGGCACGTGGCTCGTTGCCCGCGGCGACCGTCAATTTCGACCTTCTCGACCCGACCCGCGGATTGCGCGAAGGCTCCGCGGAACTGACGCGAAAATATCCTTTGTTGGGCAAGATGGGAACTTACACGATCAAGGCCCAAACTTGGCTGATCGACGATAAGTGGCAATATCAGCGAATGGGGATGTGCAGCAATTGGCAGCGGCGAGTTCCCGTGTTGTACGAACTGGCCAAGGCCCCCAGATCGCTGGTGAACTCCTATGTGCAGTCGGTATTGGCGGTCTCTCAGGCAGCGTTCCGCGAGCAACTTCGGCCGCTGGACGACGATCCTGACTTCCTCTACTACGGCACACTTTTCGGCTGGGGTGGTGTTCGCGATTTCCATCCGCAGGTGCAATCGATGTGTACGACCGATCGCAACTTGACCGATAAGAGCGTTGAGCAACTCATCGATATAATTCAAGGCAAACATATCAAGGACCAGAACATCCCCAGTCTGGCCGAGCGAATGGCGCAATCGTTCCAGGAGCTCTACCAGGGGGCGTTGGATACGTTCGAGGCGATTCTCAAGGTGAAACCGCCGGACCCGTCGCCGCCGCCGGAAATGGTCTCTCTTGCCCAGTCTCAGATCCCGGACTTGAAGGCAAAAATCGATATTCTCAAAAATTTCCTCGAAACCATCCAGGCAAGCAGTGGCCCGTGAGCAACAAGTAACTGGAGCCAGTCTGGATACGAACGAGCCTTTGCAGCCAAAGCAATCCAATAGCCTGGGCCGACTGGCGCGGCGGATCTCGGCCTGGACCACCAATAGCCTGCTGACCTTCATGCTCTTGGTTATTGCCTTGGGCTTCGGCCGCGAGGTGCTACACTGGTGGCATGAGGATCGAAGTCCGTCGTCGGCTGCGCTGTCTGTGCCAGCCGATTCCTTAGCCGACGGGGCGGCGCCACATATTCTGGAGTTTGGCAATCAAGCGTGGTCGATCCGGCGGCAGGAGTTTTCTGGCCGGCAGAGCGATCTTCCTGCTGCGTTGCAGGATGCCTGCCGGGCGGTATTGGTCGATTCCCGTCCCCCTAGCAAGCCGCCCGACGCGGCCGAACAGGAACTCTTGAAACGACTCGCCAACGAGCAGCCCGTGGCCGAAGAGCATGGCCAGTGGCGGCTTTATCAGTGGGGCGGAGGCCATCCGGTGCTGATTGGCACGCGGGCGATTGGGACGGCTGATGAAAGCTGGCGGGCTAAAGCTAAAGCCCACCCTACAAAGTCAGGGACTACCCTTGATGCCAGTCCGCCTGGAAAGGCTGAAGAACCAGGTAAAACTCCCCCGATCACAGGGACTACCCTTGATGAAACCACGTACCGCATGGTAATCTGGGGTGTGGCGGTTCCTGCCGCTGCGAATGCCTGGACCTTGTACTTATTTCAGTCCGGCGGCTCGGCAGGCAGGGCAGGACCGGGGAGCAACGAGATTCCGCTCCCGCCCGATGGACATCGCCTGATATCGATTCGCGTGGCGGCCGGCGGGGCAATCGCCGCTTTTTCCACAGATGACGGTGATGCGGCACGAAAGTTTTACGACCGTTGGTTCGCCGATCACGGTTGGACGGTTGCCGACCGCTGGCAGCAGATTGCCTCGGGTTGGCATGCACGATTTGAGATGCGATCACCTGTGCCTGCCATGGCGGTCGATGTTCGCCTTGGGTTTGATCCGCAAGGCAGGTGGACGGGTCTGGTCATGGAGAGTCAACTGGAGAAAGGGAAACCATGAAAGGTATTCACGGGTTAATCGTTGCCATCGTGTTGGGAGTTTTTGGGGCGGTGGCCAACTTTTATTACCTCAACACCGAGGCTCAGAAGAAAGACATGGTGGCCTTCATCGGAATCAAGAAGGGCCTGATCGTTGGACGTGGTGAACGGCTGACGGAAAACAATCTGGTGAAAATCGAGATTCCGGCGAACCATATCGGGAACCTCAAAGATTATGCCTACCTGTGGGACAATCGCATTACCGTCAAGGATATGGCCGTCTGGCGAACCCTCGATAGCAGTTCCGAAGGGGGTATTCTCCTCCTGCAAAGCGATGTAAAGACTCCACCGAAGGAACTTGAGTTGAGCAAAGACGAAGTGATTCGATGGATTCCGGTTGACGCGCGGTCCTTCGTGCCTTCACTGGTTACGCCGGGCGATCAGGTATCGTTCATCCTACCCAAGCTTCAGCCGGGGACTACACGTGCTGGGCAGCCAAAACCTGCCGAAGAGCTTGGCAAGCCGGCCGCCGATCCTTCGGGCATCCCCTCCGCGAAACCCAAAGCCGAGGATGCGGATATCATGCAAATGCCCGCCAATCAGATCGAGATTATTGGCCCCTTCACGGTCCTTTCCGTCGGCAACCGACTCGGCGACGCCAAGGTCATGCAGGCGGCTAAGATTTCGCAACTCCAAGAGACCGTGCTGGGAATTCGCGTGAGCGCGAAGGTTCCGGGAGAGGCAG
The DNA here is from genome assembly GCA_025356915.1 of Planctomycetota bacterium. GTDB lineage: Bacteria > Planctomycetota > Planctomycetia > Pirellulales > Thermoguttaceae > JANXQG01. The sequence continues at coordinate 5,715 of JANXQG010000521.1, forward strand.
AAAAGGCCACGATTCTTTGGGATCGCTTTCAAGCGGTCAACTTTCGTCAGTTTGGCATTCAGCGGCACGGCAAATAATGAAAATCTGGTTCAATAAGATCAACGAAAGCCGCCGTAACGTGGTCGAGGTCTCTGGCAGCCAGATCACGATTGGACGTGATGCGTCCAATACGGTCTGCCTGCAAAGCCCGCTCGTCTCGCGTCAACATGCCGTTGTGCGAATCAACAACGGCAAGCTGGTGCTGGAGAACGTCGGACTGAATAGCTGCGTCGTCGGCGAGGAGGAGGTGCTGGGCGGCCAGACGGGTCTGTTCGAGCCAGGCACCAAGGTTCGCATCTGGCCCTACACGCTCACCTTCGAGGCCGAAAAGGCCGCCACGATCAGCCGTAGCGAACTGGAAGCCCATCTGCGCTCGATCATGGCCGACCTGGAACTGAAAATCCACCAGAAGTTGCTCGAACGGCTCGATCTGTACCAGTTTGAAACCAGTCACGGCAGCGACCCGCAGAGCATCCTCCTCTTGGAAAACAACATTGAGGACGTTTGCCGCGAGCTGAATGTTTTTGGTTCGGAGAACGAACCGTTGGTCGAAGAGATCACCGGTCTGACGCTCCGCGATCACCTGGTCAACCAGATTATCATGGAGACGGGGACCGACGACATCTTCGACATGGCTGTGCTGACCTCGAACGAGTTCGACCTGCCGGCTACGCTCGTGCCGGAACGCGAAGCCGAACTGCATGGGCTACTCAAGTTCCTCCGGGAGCGGCTCAACCTGGCCCAATACCGCGACGTGAGCCAGCAGGTTCATCGCGTGGAGAGCGGGTTCAATGACATTTTTCACCTCGTCCGCCCGCACCTGCACCATGAGTTGCGGAAATACATGATCCTACGGACGTTGAAGAAGGATTTGAAGGACATCATTTTCGGCTTTGGGCCGCTGCAAGACCTGCTCCGCGCCCCGACGGTCACGGAGATCATGGTCGTCAGCAGCAGCCAGATTTACGTCGAGCGCGACGGAATCATCGAGCGCAGCGGTCGGCGTTTCATTTCCGATAAGGTCACCGAGGCGATCATCGAGCGGATCGTGGCCCAGGTCGGACGACGGATCGACAAAAGCCAGCCGCTGGTCGATGCCAGGCTACCCGACGGCTCGCGCGTGAACGCCATCATCCCACCGCTAGCCATCAAGGGACCTTGCCTCACCGTGCGAAAGTTCCCTGCCCAGCGGTTGACGATGGACGACCTGCTGGAGATGGGCAGCATCAGCCGGAGCGCGGCCAAGTTCCTGCGGGCCTGCGTGGTGGCTCGCAGCAACATCCTTGTGAGCGGCGGCACGGGCACCGGCAAGACGACGATGCTCAACGTGCTCAGCAGCTTCATTCCCTTCAAGGAACGCATTGTCACCATCGAGGACACCGCCGAGCTGCGGCTGCACCAGGAGCATGTCGTTACGCTGGAGACCAAGCCGCCCAACATCGAAGGGGCTGGCGAGTACACGATCCGCGATCTGGTGAAAAACGCCCTTCGCATGAGGCCCGATCGCGTGATCGTGGGCGAGTGCCGCGGCGGAGAGGCCCTGGATATGATCCAGGCCATGAACACCGGCCACGATGGATCGATGACCACCGTGCATGCCAACAGTGCTCGCGAGGTGATCGAGCGTTTGGAAGTGCTCGTACTCATGGCGGCCGACCTGCCGATGACTTCCGTCCATCGCCAGCTTTCCTCGGCCATCGACTTGATCGTGCACATCAGCCGCTTGCCGGACGGGGCACGCGCGGTGACGCAGATTGCCGAGGTCGTGCGCTATGATCCGGAAGACAAGCAGATTGTAATCCTCGATATTTTCAACTATCGCAACGGAGTCTCCCTGCGGCCGACTGGCTACATGCCGTCGTTCATTGATTCGCTGGTGGAGAAAGAGCTGTTGGACGTCGAATTCCTTTATGGCCGGGACGAACAAGAGCATGGAAACCACGGGTAGTCCGATTCTCTATCCGCTCGGCTGCCTGCTGATCGGCGCGGCGGTTGGCACGTTGGCTTGGTCGGCCCAGGGAGACTTTTCCGGTTGGCTGAGCTACCTGGAACGCGACCTGGCCGACAAGCTCCGCCGCCTGCGGGCACCGACGCACAACTTGCATCGCTATGTTGTGATCTGGCTCAGTGCCACCGCTGCAAATTTTGCAATCTTCTGGCTCGTACTGGAAAGTCCTGTTTTTGCACTTTTGCTCTCCGTGTTCCTACTCTGTGGGCCATGGTATCTTCTTCGGCGGATGGCCCAGCGGCGACGGCAAAAGATCGAAGATCAATTGGCCGACGCCATGGTCATGCTGGCCAATGCCGTGCGAGCGGGCCTGTCGCTGGCCCAGTCCATGGACGTGCTGGCCGCGCAATGCCCCAGCCCGATCAATCATGAATTCCGCCAGATCGTGGGTGAGTACAACATGGGCAAGCCGTTGGAGCAAACGCTCCAAGAGGCACGCACGCGGTTGCGGAGCGAGAATTTCGCCCTGTTTGCCGCGGCCATGATGGCCAGTCATGAAAGCGGCGGCCGGCTCAACGAGATCGTCGAGCGGATTGCCCTGGCGGTGTTGGAAATGCAGCGGCTGGAACGAAAGGTTCAGGCCGAAACGGCCCAGGCCCGCAAGTCGGCCGTTTATATGGCGATTGCTCCCGTGATGATTCTCTTGGTCTACTACTTTGTTGACCAGGAGAGTACGATGCGATTATTCACTGAGCCGATGGGGCATCTCATCTTGGCTGCGGCCGTAGTGCTCGATGTGGTGGCGTATTTATGGGCACGTGTGCTTTTGAGTCCGGATATTTAATGATGAATCGGGTAAGACAAATTTGGAGTCGGCGGCGTGGCTCGGTCAGAGACCGGCCACAACAGTTGGTGGGACTCGCTGCGATTGTCCCACCCTACAATTATTTACATTCCGCATCTCGGTTCGGAGGAGCCAGATTTGCCGCACTGCTGCCCCTCGCTGTTTTGCCGGCTGGAATTGTCATGGAAGTGATTGCCAGCGTACTCATCGGTGCGGCGATCGTGATTCTGGTGTGGTGGTGTTTCTGCGTTCTGG
>JANXQG010000284.1 GCA_025356915.1 Planctomycetota bacterium
TGCCTTTACAAGGATAGGGTGGGCTGTAGCCACCTCACAGATAGGCGGGCTGAAGCCCACCCATTACTCCAGTTCGTTGCTAAATATCTACGTTATGGGTGACGGAAGTCAACGCGCGGGCAGATACTCATCGAGAACAAAGGCGAGATTTGCCTATTTTTACACCAGAGGTAGGGCGGGACGATCACGGCAACCCCACCAATAGGTGAAAATCTGGGACGTATGACTAAAGAAAGATTTTGTTCTTTTGCGGTGAATTTCTTTGAGGACGGGGGCAGGACGCTGTGGGTTCGCCAGTAGTGGCCAATCCTCTGCACTGTTGGGATTAGAGTACCAAGCTGGCGAAACAGATTCCCCTCTTTACCGCTCACCGATTTTCTCTGCCAAGCCCAACTTTGCATCGCCCTAGGACGGGGGGATTAACCGCAGAGGGGCGCACGGGGCCGCACAGGACGGGTTGCCTACCGACCCCATCATCTCTTAAAATACAGGGTTTCGGCAAGGTCTTCTATCGATGGCTGATTCCGACATCCTGATTCAAGGCGCCCGAGAGCACAATCTACGGGAGGTAAGTCTTGTCTTGCCTCGAAATCAGTTAATTTGCTTTACTGGCGTCAGCGGCTCGGGCAAGAGTTCCCTAGCTTTCGATACGCTGTATGCCGAGGGGCAGCGTCGCTACGTCGAGAGTCTCTCCAGTTTCGCCCGCCAGTTCCTCGGGCAAATGCCCAAGCCGGACGTCGATTTAATCGCCGGGCTAAGTCCCGCGATCTCCATTTCGCAGAAGTCCAGTGGCACGAATCCCCGCTCGACGGTGGGCACGATCACGGAGATTTACGATTATCTCCGCGTTTTGTTCGCTCGCGTTGGCAAGGGTCACTGTCCTGATTGCCATCGGCTGATTACGGCACAAACGCGGGACCAGATTATCGATCAAATCGGAATGCTGGCGGCCGGAACGCGGTTTTTGGTGTTGGCGCCGCTCATCCGAGGTCAAAAAGGCGAGTATCGCGACCTGTTCGAGGACTTGCTAAAACAGGGTTTTGTCCGTGCGAGAGTCGATGGCAGCGTTGTCCGATTGACCGACGACCTGCGGTTAGACCGGCAGATGCGACACAACATTGAGGTCGTCATCGACCGCCTTGTGTCCGGCCCGAAGATTCGTCCGCGACTGGCCGAGGCGGTCGAGTTGGCCCTCCGGTTGGGCGAAGGCAACCTGGTTGTGGCCAGGGAGGACGGCGAAGAATCGGAAGGAAGAGTGAAGGCCGCTCATCTTCCCTCACCCCCGGCCCCTCTTCCGCCTTCCGATTTATCCCTTTCAGCTCACTATGCCTGTACCCACTGCCAAAAGAGCTTCGAGCCGCCCAGCCCGCAGTTGTTCAGCTTCAATAGTCCTCAGGGCATGTGCCCGGAGTGCAGCGGGCTGGGGCAGATCTATTCGTTTGATCCTCAGCGGTTGATTTCCGATCCGAGCCGCTCGTTTCAGCAGGGTTGCATCGAGCTGTTGGGCAAATGGCGCGAGATGGGCCGCTGGAAACGGCATATCTTCCGCGGCGTGGCAGAAATGCTCGAGCGAAAGTATGGGCTTTCGCCTGGCACCGTATTGGAAACGGCCTGGGAAGAGGTTGATGAAAGTGCCAAGCACGCCTTGCTTTGGGGCACCGGTGACGAGCACGTCACGTTCACGTGGCGGGGCGGAACCTCGGGCTACAAATGGGGCGGACCGTTTGAAGGGATCATTCCCAAGCTGTTGGCGCAATACCGCAACACGCGCAGCCGCCCCCAGCGCAGGCAACTCGAAAAGTACATGCGGATCCTCGGCTGTGGACGCTGCGAGGGCCACCGGCTCAACGCCCAGGCCTGCGCGGTGACCATTACGACGGCTGCAAAACTTCTCGGTGCCAAGAGCGAACAATCGCTACCGGAGGTTTGCAGGCTCTCGGTCAGCGATGCGGCTGAATTTTTTTCTGCGTTGGAGCTTGACGCCTCGGGAGCCACGATCGCCGCCGAGGCCCTCAAGGAAATCCGCAGCCGGCTTCAATTCCTCAAAAATGTCGGCCTCGAGTACCTGTCGCTGGACCGTACTGCCCCCACTCTTTCCGGCGGCGAGATGCAGCGCATCCGCCTGGCCGGCCAGATTGGCTGCGGGCTGGTGGGCGTGCTTTACATTCTCGATGAACCATCCATCGGCCTGCACCCCCGCGATAATGACAAGCTGTTGGAAACGCTCGCTCAGCTTCGCGACCAGGGCAACACGGTCGTGGTCGTCGAGCACGACGAAGATACCATGCGGGCGGCTGACCACATTGTTGATTTCGGCCCGGGGCCAGGCGTTCGTGGTGGGCGGGTCGTTGCTGCCGGATCGCTCGCGGAAGTGATGGCTGCGGAGGAGAGCCTCACCGGGGCCTATCTTTCAGGCCGTATGCGGATCGAAGTTCCGGCCGTTCGCCGCAGTAGTAATACGAGCCACGGACGGCTCGTGGTTCGCGGCGCGCGTCACAATAATCTCAAAAACATCGACGTCGAGATTCCGCTCGGCGTGTTCGTCTGCGTGACCGGCGTTTCCGGTTCGGGCAAGAGTTCGCTGATCAGCGACATCCTAGTCGAGGCCCTGCGTCGCGACCTCAACGCGGGCATCGGAAATCCGGGCGAGTTCGACAAGATCGAGGGCATTGAACATCTCGACAAGATGATCGCCATTGATCAGTCGCCAATCGGCCGTACCCCCCGTTCAAACCCAGCCACCTACATTAAGGTTTTCGACGAAATCCGCCGGCTCTACACGCAACTCCCCGAGGCCAAGGCCAAGGGGTTCGAGCCTGGCCGTTTCAGTTTTAACGTCGCCGGCGGCCGCTGCGAGGCATGTGAAGGGAACGGTTCCACCAAGTTGGAGATGGATTTTCTTGCCGACATCTGGGTTACCTGCCCCGTATGCGAGGGCCATCGTTTCAACCGCGAGACACTCCAGGTCCGCTACAAAGGCAAGTCGATCGCCGAAGTGCTCGAGATGGACGTTCAAGAAGCCCTAACCCACTTTGAAAACATTCCGCTCATTGCCGACAAGCTTCGCACGCTGCATCAGGTGGGATTGGACTATGTGAAGCTCGGCCAATCGTCGCCCACGCTCTCCGGCGGCGAGGCCCAACGGATCAAACTCGCCCGGGAACTTGTCAAAAAGAGTACCGGCCGAACCCTCTATTTGCTTGACGAACCGACGACCGGCCTGCATTTTGCCGATATCCAATTGCTCTTGAAGGTGCTGCACGGTTTTGTCGAGGCCGGCAATACGGTCCTCGTTGTCGAGCATAACACCGAGGTGATTAAGACGGCCGACTGGATCATCGACCTTGGCCCTGAAGGCGGCGGCGGCGGCGGACAACTCCTCGCCACGGGCACTCCGGAGGAAGTCGCCGAAATGGCCGACTCCTCCACCGGCCGCGTGCTCAGTCGATATCTCCACCGTTCCCCTCTCCTTCTGGGAGAGGGCCGGGGTGAAATCAGCCCCCATCTCAAGGGGAAAGGGGGCCACAAGCGCGCCGCGCGAGCCGAGTTGGCCAAGGCGATCAAGGTCCGCGGTGCTCGTCAACACAATCTCAAGGGGATCGATGTTGATATTCCCCGCGACCAGATGACCGTCTGCTGCGGTCCTAGCGGTAGCGGCAAGACCTCGCTGGCCATGGACACGATTTACGCCGAAGGCCAGCGGCGTTACGTGGAAAGTCTCAGTTCCTACGCGCGACAGTTTGTCGACAAGATGCAGAAGCCGCGGCTGGATCACATCGAAGGACTCTCGCCGGCCATTGCCATCGAGCAGAAGCACGCGGGCCATTCGCCTCGCAGCACCGTTGGCACGGTGACCGAGATTTACGATTACCTGCGGATCATGGTCTCGCGACTCGGCCAGCCGTACTGTCCTGACTGCAACCTGCCGGTCGGCACGCAAACCGCCGACGAGATCATCGAAAAGATCATGCAGCGGCCAGCGGGCACGCGGCTTTATCTCATGGCTCCGCTGGAAATCGAGGTTGGCGAGAAGTACGAAGCCTTGTGGGAAGAGATGCGAGCCGGCGGCTACGTCCGAGTGCGGATCGACGGCCAGACCCACGCGCTCGACCAACCGCCGCAGATCGACCGACGGCGAAAGCATGCGGTTGAGGTGGTCATCGACCGCGTTACCATTCGGCCCGACGGTCGCAGTCGTATTGCCGGCAGCGTGGAGAATGCCCTGGCCAAAGGGCGCGGCGTACTCCACGTGACCGAGCCATCCAACGACATACCGGAACCCAAGTGGCCTGTCGAAATTCAGAGTCAGCACTTTGCTTGCCAGAAGTGTGGGCGAAGCTTCGAGACACTCTCGCCACACAATTTCTCGTTCAACAGTCCCTTGGGCTGGTGTCCGGCCTGCGAAGGTCTTGGCGTGCAAACCGGCACGAACCCGGCGGCTTTGCTCCGCGATCCCAAACTCTCCTTGGCCCAGGGTGCCGTCGGCTTGTGGCCTGGCGTGTCGAGCCAGCTCTTCGGACGGATGCTGGAGAGCTTTTCTCGCGGCACCGGCATCCCGATTGACGTTCCTTATGATCAGCTTGGGGGCAAGCACCGCCGGCTGATTATGCACGGCACCGGCGAACAATGGTTTGACGTAATTCCCCCTCCAAAAACAACTTGGAGCGCAGGCGTCTCGCCTGCCCATGCATCCGAGACGGCCACACCACAAAAGGCTTCGCCATCCTTCCGCGTCCAATTCAAAGGTCTCTACCCGGCACTTGAAGAAGCGAGCCGTGTCTCGCCCAGTTTCCGCAGCCGCCTGGAACATCTTGTCGATGAGGTCGATTGTACCGTCTGCGGCGGCAGCCGACTGCGCGACGACGCGGCAGCCGTGCGATTCCGCGGCCGCACGATCGATGAAATCTGCCGCCAACCGCTGGGCAAGATGCTGGCCGACTTCCTCGCATGGAAGCCGATGGCTACCGAGCGGAAGATTGCCGGCGAAGTCTATCGCGAGATTTGTAATCGTACGCAGTTCCTGGTTGACGTGGGACTTGAATACCTGACACTCGCCCGGCCGGCTCCTTCGCTTTCCGGCGGGGAAATGCAGCGAATCCGCTTGGCCGCGCAAGTGGGTAGCGGCCTGTGTGGCGTGCTTTACGTGCTCGACGAACCGACGATCGGACTGCACCCCCGCGACAACACCCGGTTGCTCAATGCCCTGAAAAAACTTCGCGACCTAGGCAACACCCTGCTCCTGGTCGAGCACGATCGCGAGGTGATCGCCAACGCCGACAAGCTGCTGGACTTTGGCCCCGGCGCAGGTCGTCACGGCGGAGAGATCGTGGCCGAAGGTACTCCCGACCAAGTCGGAAAGCGTCGTGGTTCGGTCACCGGTCCCTATCTCACGGGCAAAAAGGCCATCGCTGTTCCTTCAAACCGGCGGATGGCGGGGAGCGGGGGGCAGGGAGCAGGGAGCAAGAAAAACTCGAAACGCAAGACCAATCTCCCCTCTCCCACGCTCCTCTCTCCCCGCTCCCCGCTCCACGCCCACGCCTCCTGGCTGGAAATCCGCGGTGCCCGCCACAACAACCTGAAAAATATCGACGTCAGGATCCCTCTCGGCACTTTCACCGTCGTTACGGGGCCTAGCGGCAGCGGTAAAAGTTCGTTGGTCGAAGATGTGCTCCATGCATCGCTCGCCCGCACTTTGCATCGTGCCAAAACCTTCGCCGGTGCCCACGATTCAATTCGCGGCATCGAGCAGATCAACAAGGTAATCCGCGTCGATCAGCAGTCCTTGGGTCAGACTCCCAGCTCCAACCCGGCTACGTTCACGGGGGCATTGGACCTCATCCGCGCGCTCTTTGCGCAACTGCCCGAGGCAAAACTTCGCGGATATCAGCCTCGGCGGTTCAGCTTCAATGTGCCTGGGGGCCGCTGCGAGAAGTGCGAAGGCAACGGCCAGCTTCGCATCGAGATGCACTTCCTGCCCGACGTCTGGATTGAGTGCGATACATGCCATGGCCATCGCTACAATGAGGAGACGCTCGCCGTCCGCTATCATGGCAAGTCGATCGCCGAGGTGCTCGATATGTCCTGCGGCGAGGCCGTGCAGCTTTTCAATAGCATCCCCAAGATTCGCCGCATCCTGCAAACGCTCTGCGACGTGGGCCTCGATTATCTCACGCTCGGCCAACCGGCCCCGACGCTCTCCGGAGGTGAGGCCCAGCGCGTGAAACTGGCCGCCGAACTCTCCCGGCCCGACACCGGCAACACGCTCTACCTTCTCGACGAGCCGACCACCGGCTTGCACTTTGACGACTTGGCCAAGCTTCTGGACGTACTCAATCGCCTCGTCGAGTTGGGCAACACGGTCGTGGTCATCGAGCACAATCTCGACGTCATCAAAACGGCCGATTGGGTTATCGACATGGGGCCGGAAGCCGGCGAGGAGGGCGGCTATGTCGTCGTCGCGGGGACTCCTGAAGACGTGGTGGCGCATGCACAACAGGCATCCCTCTCCCTCCGGAAGAGAGACATGGATGTGCGCAAGAAAGCCAAACGAGCGGCAGCATCCCCACACCCCGACCCTCTCCCAGAGGGAGAGGGAGGATCGAGCGGCTCGCAGCTTCGCATTTCCTATACCGGCGACGTCCTGGCAAAAGTTCTGGCCGCCGGTCCTCTTGAACCACGCAAGCTGTTCGACTTTGCTACGGCTGATGCCCAGCATGAGGGGGATCGCGATATCACCGAAGTCGGCCAAGACGCCCGCATGCCCTGGGAAATCGACGGCCGTCATTGGCACACCGTTGCCCGCGTCGGCCGCAACGGCAAGCCCTGCCGCTGGGAAGGCCGCATCCTGGGCGACGTGATCGACCGCATCCAAAACCAATCGGAGTTATTCAGCGAAACCGACTGGAACTCGCGATCCGTCGTCGAGATCTCCGCGGCAAAGAAGTCCGACGGCTGGTTCTTTCATGCCATTACCGGCGAGGAATGGCTGCTGAAGATGAAATTTCGCACGGCCCGCAATACATTCTCCCGAGATGAACTCGTGCGACGGCTGGACCTTAAGCCGCTGAACGATATGCCTGCGCTACCGCTCTATGGCAACGAGCCGCGGGCGAAAATCCGCAGCCTCCGTGGACCATGGCAGGAGATCGAACTCCGCGTTCATAGCCACCGCGAAATCGACCGGCCGGAGTTCTGGACGTTCATCGACCAAGCCGTAGGCGGGTTCGGCAACTACTCGAAGCAAGCCCAAGAGAAAACCAACATCTTGCAACCCTGGAAGCAACTTGGCCGCAAGTGGCATTTCGCCCGCCGCGGCTTCCCTTTGGGTGGCAAAATCGCATGGGAGCTGGAAGTACTTGAGGAATTGGTCGAACTGCTCAACGAAACGGCCCCCTACGGCCAACTACTTTGGAACAACAAACAAGTCGTACCGCTTTATGTGCCGCAGCAGCGCGAGGCTTGGGCCGCCGTGCAGACGAAGAAGCTCGACGCGGTCTACTTACACCTCACAGGTCCCAAAGGTCGCTTCGCACAGGGACAGATTACCGGCCTGGGGTTTGAGGCCCAGGTCGATGGCGAAAAGACCGGCATGGACGTGCTGCGGATCAAGTTCCGCTCGATCGAAGACTTGCGTCGCGGTAATCTTGCCGCATTTTTGAAAGAACACTTGGCAGCGTTGGCGAAAAAAGACTAGCGCAGCCGCTCGCGGCTTCTTCGTAGAACGGATTTTAATCCGTTGAACGGAATAAATTCCGTTTTACGGAGCAAACTTAAAACAGCAACACCATGACCGAATTACTTCTCCCGCAACGCTTCCTCTTCCGCTTCTCAGCCCCGTGTCTCTATTGCGATCCCCTCTGGAAAGCGAGTGGGGCGGGACTGGACGAGAATCACCGGCTGATCAACCTAGCCGAGTTGGAAGATCAGCCCGCGATGGCTGAAGTTTCGGCAGCGTGGAGTGAAGCGGGGCTTGTATTTGTCCTGTCGGTCAGCGGAAAGAAGCAGCCGGTATGGTGCCGTGCCTCGCGTCCGGAGGATAGCGATGGCCTACAGCTCTGGATCGACACCCGCGATGTGCATAACGTGCATCGTGCCAGCCGCTTTTGCCACCGCTTTATTTTTCTGCCCGGTGGCGGCGGCCGCAAACTCGACGAGGCTTTTGGCCAGTCGCTGCCGATCAATCGCGCCCGCGAACCGGCCCGGCCGGTTGCTGCGGGGATATTGCAGGCACGCAGCCAAATTCGACACGACGGCTATCGGCTGGACTGTTTTATTCCGACGGAGGCGATGCTGGGCTTTGAGCCGGCCGAGCATCCCCGGCTCGGTTTTACTTACGCCGCGATCGATCGCGAGCTAGGCGAGCAAACCTTCAGCATCGGCCGGCCCATGCCTTATGACGAAGACCCCAGCCTCTGGGCAACACTGGAACTGGTTCCGTAGGACGGAATGAATTCCCTGTTGTGGCCGGTCTCTGACCGAGCCGCATGCCGTCGGTCCGACGTTTCGGCAGGGTCGGGAGACCCTCGCCGAACCAGAGGCGACTGGGCAGGAGAACTGCAAAGTCCGGGGTCCGGTCCATTTTTCTGCGAGAACGCATGAAATTCACCCGAGATCCTTGCCCGAAAACATGGACCGGACCCCTTCGCGTTGTGGGCGACTGGGTTCCCTTCGCCGTGCAGCCGAATTATAATGGAGGATGCCCCTCACTCAAACGCATTTCCCTA
>JANXQG010000285.1 GCA_025356915.1 Planctomycetota bacterium
GGCCTGACGGCCCAGCGCGGTCCGCGGCTGAAGGAAGCCATCGAGGGTTTCTTGAAAGACAAACGCCGGACGGGTCGTCGGGAGTCGACGCTCACCGAATATCGTCGGACCCTGGAGCAGTTCTGCCAGTTCGCTTCCGAACTGGGCATCGTCCGGCTCGACCAGCTCACGCCCACGCACATGGAAAGCTACGAAACGGAACTTCGCGAGAAGGGCATTGCCATGAAGCGGGAGAAGAAGACTCGCGGCCGACCGGCGAAGAAGAACAAATCCACCTCGGTCCACGAGAAGATCAAACTCGTGAAGAGCTTGGCCAAGTGGGCGGTGGGTATGCGGAAGCTCCGTGAAAATCCCATTTCCGGTTACCAGTTGCCTGCCGACGGCGAGGCCGAGAACTATTGCTACACCCCGGCGGAGGTCCAGGGGATCTGCCAGCACGCGGGGCCGTTCTTCGGCGACGTGTTCCGGTTCCTGGCTTTGACCGGGCTCCGCCAGGGCGAATTGATGTGGCTCACGAAGGAGGATCTGGATGTGACGCACCGCCTGGTGCGGGTCCGGAGCAAGAACTTCCCGGAAGCGGAACTGCGGTGGGACCCCAAGGGTGACGACCGCAACGTCCCGCTCTCGGCACCGGCCTTGGTGATTGCCCAGACGATGCAGACCGCCAGCAAAAGCCGCTGGCTGTTCGAGTCGCCACCGGCGCCGGGCGTGGTGGACGACCGGCTGCGGGCCAGCCGCCTCTGGGCGCAACTCAAGAAGGCGAAGAAGGCCGCGAACGTCACGCAGGGCACGCTGCACAGCTTCCGCCACTTCTTCGTGAGCACGATGGCCAACGCCAACGTGTCGCCCTTCAAGGTCATGAAGATCGTCGGGCACTCCTCGCTCGACATCATCTTGACCTATTACCATGTCAGCGAGGACGAGTTGCTGGACGCCGTGGACGGGGTGGACTTTGCCGCGATGCTGGGCGCGGCGAGCGGGGAGGCCAATGAGGAGGCCAAGAACGGAAAGTAGTCAACTTCTAGTCAACTGCCGTCTGGGGGCGGCAGTTGGCTAACCTCTAACCCGTTCTATGACAAGGAGTTATGGAGAAGCGATGCGAGCGCATAAAAAAAGCCCCCGGAAAGGCTGTGTCCCAGGGGGGCGAAAGGACACTGACTTTTCCGGGAGCGATTGGACGCATTCACGTCGGCCCCCGCGATAGCACCAAGTCCTAGGGACGCGACGCTTTCGGCAGGGAATTCCCTTTGTATTTGAAGCGAGCCGCCCACATCCTTGTTGACGGTGATTCGCTTCGTAGTCCGCAGGAAAACCCTCGTCGCGGTATTCCTAGTGCAGACTCACCCACGTGGATCGTTGCTTGTTGATACACGACTCGCCCTCACCAAAGCCGCATCCATGTGGCCGTGGCAGCGATCAGGTAACGCGGAAGATATGTTTTTTCAGTTTTCCGGTCAAGACCGGTTTTTGGGAAAAGAATTTAGGAGTTAGAAGCTAGGAGTTAGAAGTGCGAAATCAGGCCAGAATGGAAGTATTTAAGGAAAAGAAGTTAGAAGTTGGAAAAAATTCTGATTCCTACATTCTAACTCCTAACTTCTAACTCCTCCCCTGCTATCACTGCTATCACTGCTAGCTGCCGGGTGGAACGATCAGCAGCGAGTTTGAAGGATCGCTGGCTGTGAGCCGCAATTGCACTGCGCCACGTTTCTCGGCGATGGCGGCCTGAAATTCCTTCGGCGTGCGCACGGGCCGGCCATCGACGTGACTGATGAGCATGCCGCGTTTCATGCCCGACTGCGCGGCGGGCGTGTTCTGATCGACGTCCGAGACGACCACCGCCTCGTCGGTCATCGGCAAGCCAAAATGTTGCGGCTGGTCAGGCTCCAAGAAAGCTGAGGCATAATCAACCCGCACACCTCGCCAGGCATCAGGTCGAACGGTGACAAGCTTCCGCCCGCGTACCGGATATTTGCTCAGCACAACATCAATCGTCTGCCGCGTGCCGTTGCGGATAACGCCTAGGTGGGCTACGGCCTCGACGGGCAAGCGGCCGACTTCCAGCACCAGGCTGTCGGAGTCATGGATCGTCGCGCCATTGACCGAGGTGATGATGTCATCTTCACGAAGCCCCAGCCGTGCGGCCGGCGTGCCCCGCACGATCCTAGCTCGAATGCCCTGCAAGCCGGCGGCGATCTCCTCTGCGCGCAAGTTGGAAGGCAGAATGCCGAGAAAACCATATTCCGCTTCGCGGCCCTGCTCCAGCGCGTCCAACACGCGACGGAACGTGGCATCGACCGGAATGGCATAGCCGGCCGACGACTCGTAGCCCGCCGTGGCTGCCTGGGATATGCAGAGACCGATCATTTCGCCGCGGAGATTCAGCAGCGGCCCGCCGCTGGTGCCGAGATGCAGCTTGGCATCGGTCTGGATCAAGCCGCCGAAATGGTGCAGCGTCGTTTTACCGCTGGCATCCGCCTCGTCGGCAATCGGCGGTGCCTTGCGGCCGAGGTTGGAAACGATTCCCCAACCGGCACTGGACTGGCCGTCGCGAGCGATCGCATAGGGATTGCCTAGCGTGACGACGATTTGCCCCTTGCGCAAGTTGGCGGCATTGCCCATGCGGATTGGAACCATGTTGGCCGAGGCCACATCGGCCCCGTCGATGCTCAAGATGGCCAAATCGCTCCGCGGGTCGGCCGCCTTGATCCAGGCGCGATGGACGCGGCGGTCGGAGGTGGTGACGTAGTAGGTGTCGTTCTCCTCGCCCAGCAGATGGCAGGCGGTGAGGATCAGCCCGCGACGATCGACCACCACCCCAGTGCCGTACTCGTTAGGAACGAAATTGGGATCGGTGGGCTGCGGCGGGATACCAATCGCCACCCTGCGTCCGAACGGATCGGGACGAGACTCCAGCCGGACCGAGTCGCCACTCTGCTCCTTGCGAACCCGCGCGATTGCCACGACCGACTTCTCGGCCGCTGCGATCGTTTGTACCAGCGCGCTCTCAATGGCGGCAGCGGCACCAAGACCGAAAAGTTCGTCGCCGAGAGCGGTGATTGGGGCGGTGAACACTAAGACGAAACACACCATGAATCGGCAAAAAATGGAAGAACAGTATGTCCGTGCCATGGCAAATTCTTGAAAGGCGTTCCGGCTTCAATGACTGTATTGTTCCTATGTCAGTGATTTTACAGCAATCTATTGACACAGGCAACCGCCCGAATTAGTGCAATTTGCCTAAAACTTTTCCTGGTTTAGTCCCAAAGAGTAGGGTCCGCAAGCACACGGGACGCCGTGTCGGGGCGCCTACGGGACGCCCACGGACGGGATACCCATATCTTCTGCCCTGCCATAGAGCTAAGTCCGTTTTATCGGTCAGGCAGACTTTGCAGCCAGAGATCATCGAACAAATTTGCTGGCAGAACAGTACAGATAGTACTGTCTGTCGTTCACAGAGAGGCCAGCCATGACCACGATCGTCCTTATCCACCCAAATGACCACTGCCAGCGTTTCCAGGTTTTTGCCGTCTATGAGGCACCGAACGTGCATCATGCGTTCGCCCAGGAAGAAATCAGCAGCCGCGATGATGCCGAACACGTTGCCCGCCAAATGATGGAGACCTACGAGGCAGACCATTTTCGGCGGGTAATCAGGGTTGGCGAGCGGATAGGCTGAAGGGTGGCGATTACTTCTCCATGTAAAGTCGTGCCAGCGATGGCTGAGGGACCCTGCCATCGGAGCTTTTCAAGGTCATTGGACCGTTCGATACGTCCTCAACCGTTCGGCTAAAACTCGGTGCCTGCGGGTTGGGGTGGTGGTGGAATAGTCTCTGGCGTAGGCGTCATTGGCTGCTGTGGTGCTGGCGTCGGTGCAACCCACGATGGCGGATAGTTGGAGTAATAGGGTTGAGCCGCTGGGATCGGTTGTGGATAATAGTACGCGGGTCTCGGAGCTAAATAGACTGGGTATGGGCGGGGATAGTAGCCACGATAATAGTAGGGCGAATAGTAGGGTGAATAGTAGGGTGAATACGGACGATAGATCGGGACGCCAATTCCGATGCCAACCCCACCAACACCAACTCCAACTCCAACTCCAACTCCAACTCTCACCCTTCTTGCCTGAGCCGAAGACCAAGAAATAGAAACCACAGCCAGGACAAGACCACAGATCAGCAGAGCCTTCTTGAGATTCATCGCACACACTCCTTTTGAGGTACAACATTTTCAACGACTGTATTGAATTCTATCAATCTCAGGAAATAAGGCAATAATCAGATCATTTTCACCCTGAATGGTGGTTTTATCCTTGAAACGAATCACTGTTCGTAGAACGGAATTCATTCCGTTTACCCGAAAAAGATAAGGCAACGGAATAAATTCCATTCTACTAAGGGGTTGGAATACGCCAACTAGCCAGTTGGGCTTTCCCATTCCGCGTTGATCCCTTATTCTTCACTCGGTTTCCAACTTCCCGCTTCCCATTCTTCCATGTCGCTTGTTTCCCATGCTTGGTTTCTCACCGGTTCAACCGCCGTCGGAAAAACAGACGTCGGACTGGTTCTCGCCGAGAAAATTGATGCGGAAATCGTTTCCATGGATTCCATGGCAATCTATCGGGGGTTCGATATTGGGACGGCCAAACCGACGGCCGAAGGGCAAAAACGAGTACGCCATCACCTGATCGATACCGTGGCCCCCCATGAGGATTTCAGCTTGGCCAAGTATCTAGGCTCGGCCCAGGCAATTGCTGAGGAAATCAGATCCCGAGGGAGGCAGGTACTGTTCTTAGGAGGAACTCCACTCTACCTTAAAGGGCTGTTGCGAGGTATTTTTGAAGGGCCACCCGCGGACTGGGAATTTCGTATTTCACTGATAAAGAAGTCCGAGTCGAAGGAGCCAGGCTGGCTGCACGGCCAGTTGAAAGCTGTCGATCCCGCAACCGCCACGCGGTTGCACGCCAACGACATCCGGCGGATCATCCGTGCTCTGGAGGTCTTTGAAAGAACTGGCCACCCCATCAGTGAATTGCAGCAGCAGTTCGAGCGGGGACTGCCCGCCGATGCCTGCCGGGTGTTTGTCATCGACCGACCGAAGGAAGAATTGCTCGCACGCATCGACCGTCGCGTGGACTCCATGTTCGCCGCCGGACTGGTCGACGAGGTCCGTCGCCTCCTCGCCGATCCACGTGGTCTGAGCAAAACGGCTCGCCAAGCGGTTGGTTATGCCGAGGTTATCGATTATTTCGGCGAAAAGCAGGGTCTGGCTGCAACGGTGGATCTGGTGAAAATACATACCCGACAGCTTGCCAAACGCCAGGCAACTTGGTTCCGCAGCCTCAGCGAATGCCAGTTTGTGAATATCGAGAGTGACTTCACCCCCGAAACCGTGGCCGAACGGGTTTTCGAGCTTGGCAGCCGCAGGTAGGACAGGTTTTTCAACAACCACCCGCCAGAATATCAAGTAGGTCAGGCTTTCCAGCCTGACCTTGCCCGGTTCA
>JANXQG010000310.1 GCA_025356915.1 Planctomycetota bacterium
CCTCTCCCAGAGGGAGAGGGGAGATATACCGTTCATCGCGGAAGAGGGTTTGCAGGGCCATCAGCGACATGGCTGTATCGTCAACGTCCGGATAAAACTCGTTGGCATATTCAAAATACCAGCCGCCGGGCGCGGCATCGACCGTTTCGGCCCAATCGCCCGGCACCTTCGTCTGGCGGCTTCGCAACCAATCGGCCGCCCGGACAATTGCCGGATCGTCGGCTGGCACTCCCGCCACCGCCAGTGCCCGCATCACCAAGCCCGTATCCCAAACCGGCGAAAAGCAAGGCTGCAATCGCGTTGTGCCATTGCTGGGGTCATGGATGGCCAGACGTTCCAATTGTGCCAGGCACTCGACAATCTCCGGGCTGTCGTCGGCGTAGCCCAGGGCCTTCAGGGCCACCGTGCTAAAAACGATCGGCGGAAAGATCGCGCCCAACCCATCGCTTTCCTGGAAGCGAGCCAGCATCCAGTTCTTGGCCGCCTCAATCGCCCGCTTTCGCCAAAACATCAGACCCTTGCGCTGCCCAAACTTCAACAGCCGATTGATCCCGCGAAAGAAATGGTCCCAACTCAGCCAGCCTATTTCGCCCGGCAAACCCGCGCAGCGGAGCGGCGGCCAATGTTCCGGTTTGCTGAGGAACAGTTCGTGGATGCCTCGCTGGGATTCGATCGGACGCACAGGTTCCAAAGCGGCCACAATCGAAAGCGGCACGACAATCGTCCGCGACCAGGCACTCATCGCGGACAGGTTCACGGGGAACCATTTCGGCAAAAGTACCATCTCCGGTGGGACGGCTGGGCAATGTTCGTAGGATATCTGTCCCAAAAGGGCCAAGTAGAATCGCGTAAAACTGTTGACTGAGTCGGCTCCGCCATGGGCGAGGATCGCCCGTCGCGCGCGCTCCATGAATTCGGCCGCCGGGTCCTGGCCCGTCAGCTTCAGGGCGAAGTAGGCCTTCACGCTGCCGCTGATGTCGAGCCTGCCACCAGGAAACTTGGCCCAACCGCCCTCGGGCAATTGCTTGCCAATCAAGTGGGCGGCCGCGCGTCGAGCGAGAGGAGTATCCTCACGGCCAAGGAAGGCCAGCATGAGGATCGTTTCACTCTCCAAGATCGTGTCGCCCTCCAACTCGGCACACCACGATCCGTCGTCGTCCTGCTGTGCCAACAACCACTGACGGGTTCGCCGAATTGCATGCTTAACCGGTGCGGCAAGGCCCTCAATAGGGAAACGATCGGGATAAGATGGGGAGGATTGCTCCCTGGGAACTCTTGCTCGTGGTACACGAACGTCGTATCTGGCACTCATGCAGCCTACTCCAAACAAACCAAGCGGTCTTCCTTGACACGCCGAGCCATCCGGAGGCCGACGCGACTAGACAATCTATTAAATTACAGAAAGAATTGCAAGATCGACCCGAGCTATGCGGACTGCATATTCTACGCATTTTTTGTAGATTAACACAATTCAGCCGCATCTTGCTCCTTTCGCGTTCGCGTTCACTTGCATGCGGTATCATCCATCGCTTAGAATACTTTGTCCATTTGAAAGATCACATACCAAACTCCAATCGAGGATCGCATGGCCAAGAAGAAGTCCAATACCACCAAATCATCCACTGCAACAAAGACAAAAAAGCCATCGGCCGCCAAGGACGTCTGCGAGGCTTGTTGTGGCGCGACCAGCAAGAAAAAACCGCCGAAGAAGGCTCCGCAAAAGCAGCACGATCATTATGACGAGCATGAGGAAGAGATTGAGCTGGACGACACCGAGCGCAAGGCCGTCGACCTGGTCCTCGAATCGGAAGACCTGCGTAATTCCTTGGAAGCGGAAGTCAATACGGTGGTGACCCAGGCCGTCCGCAAAATGTGCAAAGCGCATGGTACTTTGCTCACCGTCGTCCAGGCCCAGAACGTGGCCATGATACTTTTCGGCGATTAACGTCCGATGCGATCGTGTGGTGATTGCCGACTTTGCTGCAAAGTCTTTCCTCTGCCGCTGCTCGCCAAGCCGGCGGGCGAGTGGTGCCGGCACGTCTGTGCGGTTGGCTGCGCGATCCACGGCCCGGGGAAGCCGGATGTCTGTTGCCAATACGATTGTTACTGGCGCGAACACGATGCGTTGTCCGAGGCGTGGTGTCCGGATCGGATCGGTATCGTGGTGACCGAGGCCGGCAGCGTGACCGTCGGCTATCGCCTGCTGCCGGTGGTGCTTTTCCAGGAGGATTGTAGCGTAGGCGTCTCGCTTGCGAATGGCAGTTTTGAACCGGCTTCCGAGGCGAGCCTGGGCGATGCGGTCCGTGGGCTGCTCGATCACTTCGTCTCGCGCGGCGTCGCCGTGATGATCATCCACGGACTGGACGCGCGGATCGAGTTTGATCGAGCGCGTTGGCCGGGCATTTCAGCCGACGACATCGAGGCGGCTCTGCGCTACGAACTGTCGCAGGATGCCGAGGAACTTAAGCGGCTTGGGGCTGTCGGCGACGAATATCGGCCGCTTAGCCGCGATGAGGCGGAAGCGGCCTGCCGGGAAGAGAGAGGATCTTGATGAAGAAAAGTAGCTCTTCCGGTTCCAGATGCGGAACGCGAATAATTGTGTACCCAGAACCGGAAGAGCCAGAAAGTTACTGACCAAGCCGATCGGGATAGATGACCAGCTCGACGCGGCGGTTCCGCTGCTTCCCCTCCGGCGTGCCATTGGAAACAACCGGATGATTCGGGCCGTGACCGACTATGAAAAGCTGTTCCGGCCGATAACGCTGACTGTTGACCAGCATATCATAGACGGCCAGTGCCCGGGCGGCGGAAAGCTCGTGGTTCGTGCGGTATTGGCCGCCCGTGACCGGATCGTTGTCGGTGTGGCCTTCGATTCCCAGAAGTTGGTCGGGATAGGTGCGGCGGATTTCGACGGCCACGTCGGCAATCATGTTCGTTGCTGCGGGACGCACCCGGGCACCGCCGGGATCGAAGATCTGATTGCCCGGTAGTTCGATGCGAATGACGTCGCCGTCGCGGCGAACATGGACATCGGGATAGCGAATGGCCGGCAGCGTTTGCAGGAAGCTGTTGTTGGGCGCGATCGACACGCCCGCTTGGCGACGCAAGCTGGCCGTGAGAGCCTTGGCTTTGCTGTCAACATCCTGCTTGTCGTTCTGGACCTGGCCCAATTGGGTGGTTGTTCCGCGGAGTTGCTCGGTCACGGCAACCAAGCGGTCTTCAAGTAGTTTGGTTTGCTGCTGCGTCTGGGCCAGCAGGGCTTTTTGGTGCTGGTTGTCGCGATCCAATGTGTCAATGCGCGACTGATACAGTTCGTTCTGCTTTTGCAGGGCGGACTGCTGCTGTTGGTACTGGGCCACGCGGCCTTTGAGTACCATCGGATTGTCGGCACAGCCGGCTAGTGCGATCAGCCCTAGAGCCATCGCTCTTGCCGTCCACGTCATGCGTCGCATGGCAAAAGATCTCCCTCCAAACCGTCGTGGAATGAGCTGGACATCCTCTTTGAATAGACTGATTATTCTAAAAGAGGGGGGCATCCAGTGACTCCTACCGCAACGGGTGGACAGATGTTAGCAACCGGTTGATCGGTAGGCAAGAGCAGTTTCTCCATCTCCTACATCAAAAAATTCCGATTATCCGGCTTATTCGGGCCATGTCGATTGTTCCCTCTAAGGAACATCACTTTCACTGTACTTACCACCAGACGAAACCGACAAGAATAATAGCGAGTACTGCGTAATTTTCCGGTGTCGCTATAGATTATCTAAAGTACGCAAATTATCTGGTCGATGAGGATGGATAGATTTTGCCATAGGGCTACAGCCTTGTAAACAAATCCTATCGCATCCACTGTGGAATCCGGAATTCGCAGGTGATGCAGGTCAGAGTTGTTTCACGGCGAGGGCAGTGTCAGGAAGACTGGCAAGTTAAATCGGTGATGGAGCCAAAAGCCCGTTTTATTGAAGACCATGAGAACTTGTTTCAAAACCCTATACCGACCAAAAAAAGTGGCTCGGAAACGGTTTTGAACCAAGTTCTAAATGAACCGCAGACATTGAGTCGACAAGGCTCCCTAACTTGCCGGCTAGACCAACCGCAAATCGTTCCTTACGAGTGATTCCCCGCACTCCAAACACAGACACAACCATTTTGTAAAAAGGTAACTGACATGACCCGAATCAATACGAACGTTATTTCTCTCTCGGCCCAGAATACTCTGGCCAAATCGAACAACCAGTTGACCGACACGCTCACCCGCCTGAGCACGGGCTTGCGAATCAACACCGGCAAGGACGACCCGGCCGGTTTGATCGCCGCAACGTCCCTCGGCAACGACATTAAGAGTACGCAGCAGGCGATTGCCAACAGCCAAGTTGCGAACCAGATGATCTCGACGGCGGATAGCGCGTTGGGGCAGATCAATACCCTGCTGACCAGCGTCCGCGGCCTCGTCACCCAGGCGGCCAATACGGGTGCCATGAGTTCCGCCCAGATCGCAGCCAATCAGTTGCAGATCGACTCCTCCCTCGACGCCATCAACCGCATCTCCCAGACGACGAAATTCCAGGGGCAGAATCTGCTGGATGGCAGCCTCGGCTTCCTCACGGCCGGCACCAGCAGTAATTACGCCGCGACGGTAAAAGACCTTCAGGTCAACCAGGTGAATATGGGCACGGCTTCGCAGGTGGCGGTGGATGTGAAAGTCACCGCAGCCGCGACCCAGGCCGTGATCTCGGACTTGGTTCCCGTCGGCACCACTCCGACCGGCCAGTTGAAGTTCGCCGACGGTACCAGCATGACCATTTCGGCGCCGGTGGGCGGCACGAGTTTCAACACGAAGAGCATCGCGGTCGTCGAGGTGGCCAGTGGCACCACGGTCAATGGCGTCTCGGTCACCACAACGACACCCACGGCTGCGTACGCGGGCAACACCTTGACCATCACGGTGGCCAACGCCGGCACCACGCAAGCTAGTGCGATCGCCGCGGCGATTAACTTAGTCACGGACTCAGGAAGCGGCCAGAAATTCAGTGTTGACATGTCGACAGCAACAGGCGCCTACGTCGCCGGCACCGACTTGCCGACCAGCGCCACCGACGCTTCCACAACAATCACGACGACCACCGGCGGCAGCTTGAAGATCAGTGCGAAAACGGCCGACAGCATGTACAACGGTACGCACATCGTCTGGGATACTACCGGTACGTCGGCGACGCCCAACGTAAGCTATACGGCGGGAGCGGGCAGTTCCCCAGGCACGTTGACCATTCAGGTCCGAGGCACCACGGTTCCTGCCAGCACCACCACGACCCTCCAGGCAGTCGCCGATGCGATCAATAACAGCTCGGACACCAACGTTCAGAAGTTCGCGGCTACGGACACGGTTACTGGCTTGAAAACCGGCATCGGTGGTAGTTTCGATTCGACCAAGGATGGCGGTACCGCCGTGGTAGGGCACGTGTCCGCGGGACATGCCCACATTTCGGACGGATCGGGTACGATCACCATCAATGTCCAGTCGCTGACCGATACCTCCGCACTCAACAACATGAAGATTACCGTTGTCGAGGGCGCTGCCGGAACCACAACCACGAGCGCATCTTTCGACAACTCCTATGCCGTCGGGAATGCCACGGGCCAATTGACGATCACTTTGGCCAATAACAAGACCGTCACCGCGAACGACGTCCAAAACGCCCTGAACGCCATCGGAGGCAGCAGCTTTGCCGCGTTCGCGACCCCGTTGGCCACCGGAACTGACATCGTCACGCCTCCGACTGCCGGTACGACTCCGACCAGTGCGACGGGCCTCACCACCGGCGGTTTGAACGGTACCGTTTCAACGACCGGTGCCATTACTCTTGCCAGTACCGGTGGGGGTAATATCAGTTTCACGATCGCTTCCAAAGCTTGGGGTGTTGCGCAAAATGGTCTGACCGTCAAATACACGAACAATGCAGATCTGGTGAACCCTGTTTCTGCGGCCTACATCAGCGGCACCAATACGCTGACTATCAACTTGGCTTTGGGTAACGCCGCCATCACCGCCACGGACCTCGATACCGCTTTCACGAACATGACGGGCAAGGCCGCTTTCGACTTGCGTTACGCGAAGACTGGCGCGGCCTCCAGCACTCAGAACCTGGACGGCACGGTATTCACGGCCCACGCGGATTCAACGTCCGCAAGTGGTACCAACGGCGCTGCGGCGAGCCAAATTGCTCACATCACGGACGGCAGCGGCAACGATATTCACCTTACCGTCACGGCGAACAACGTCAACACCAACAAGACGGGTACCAGCCTGAACAACATGCTGATCAACGTCGTCGAAGGTGGAGTGGGGTTCAACACCACGACGGCTTCCTACAATGCCAGTAGCGGTGTCAACGGCATCTTGACCATCACGCTCGCCAACAACAAGGCGGTCAGCGTGGCCGAAATCAACCAGGCGATTACGGACATGGCGGACCCAGCCTTCGCTGTCGGCGGCACCGCGGGCAACTATTTGGCGGTCGCGACCCAGAACGCTGGTGGCGCCGTCATCACGGCACCCACCGCTGCGGGCACTCCGCTGGTGATCACGCAGGGGAGTACCGCCAATGGTGCATACGACATCGCCGGCAAGAATGCCGCTTTGGCTGGAGCAACCGTCGGCGGCACCTTTACAGGCGGGACGGGCACGGCTCTCGATCCTGGCCTCCAGGCCGACCTCGTGATGCAACTTGGCGGCAACGCCGGCAGCCAGGTATTCACCTTCATCTCGGGGACCACGGCGGACCAGATGATGACTGCGATCAGTGCGTCGAGCGACTCGACTGGCGTGGGGGCCTCGCTGAACGCCAGCACCGGCGCGCTGGAGCTTACCTCCACCGGCTACGGTGCCGCGCAATTCGTGAACGTGAATGTCGTCAAGGAGGGTACGGGGGGAACGTTTGCGACCAACCTTAAAAATATTCTAGGTCATAGCGCGACTCATGCGGCGGGCACCGATATCGCCGCCACGGTGAACAACGTCGCGGCGACGGGGGTCGGGAACACCGTGTCGATCAACACGCCAAGCCTCGCCTTCAACGCCACTCTTGCCGACGGCGCTGCCGCCGGGACCGAGGTGACGTTCAATATCAACGGAGGTGGTGCGTTGTTCCAACTCGGTGCCCAGGTGGTTTCCAGCCAGCAGGCACGCTTGGGCATCCAGAGCGTCGATTCCGCCAACCTGGGCGGCACGGCAGGACGGCTCTACGAGCTCGGTTCCGGAAAGGATGCCGCTTTGGCCTCCAACACACGACTGGCCGCGAAGATCGTTACCGCGGCAGCCGATCAGGTGAGTGCCATCCGAGGCCGGTTGGGTGCCTTCCAAAAAGCGACGGTCGATACCAACATCAGCAGTCTGACCGACGCCGTGACCAACTTGACCGCGGCTCAGAGTTCCATCCAGGACGCCGACTTCGCGGCCGAAAGCTCCAACCTCACCCGGGCACAAATCCTGGTGCAGTCAGGTACGGCCGTGTTGGGTATCGCCAACAAGAACCCGGAAAACGTCCTCTCGCTCCTGCGGTAATTCCGCTGGCGTTTTGAACGTGTAAATCACACCGGTCCGCCTCGAAAAGTTTGAGGCGGACCGGTTTTTTTTCATTCCCCTACGCCAACGGCGTTGTGTCCTCC
>JANXQG010000345.1 GCA_025356915.1 Planctomycetota bacterium
TGCAGCCAACTGACATAATCGGCCAAGTCGCGGATCGTCAGGGCCGAAACAGTCCGGACCTGGAGCCATTGGAAAAACCGTGTGGTATCTCGGCGGTAGGCGGCCACGCTGTTTTCGGCCAGGTGGCATTCGCCAGCGACGTAGGCAATAAACAACTCCAGATACGACGTTGAGATCGTTCCCGCCGACGCCGGGCGTGGGCGGAGCGGTTTTTTGGGAACAAGTGCCATACCCTGAAGTTTCGGCCCGCCTGCCTAAAATCTTTACGATAAGGGCCGCTCCGCAGCTTTGAATGTCCTCAACGGACTTCCGTACTTGATATTCTGGCGGGTCGGTGCATAAAAACCTAGACTACCCCCCAGGAGAACTGCAAAGTCCGGGGTCTGGTCTATTTTTCGGCGAGAACGTATGAAATTCACCCGAGATCCTTGCCCGAAAACATGAACCTGACCCCTTCGCGTTGGACTTTGCAGTTCTCCTGATATTCACCCAGGGTCTCGACCCAAACTTGGAATATTCGGAGGAGTCTGGCCTAGTCGGGTACCTGCTGAACCCATTCCGAAGGATTGCCTGGTCTAGCAGGCAGGAGAAAGGAAGCATCAAACATGCGACATACACTTCTCGTTCTGGCCGCGTTGACATGCCTCGCCATGTTCGCTGGCTGTGCTAACCCTCGCTGTAACAATCGGTGCGAATCCTGCCGAGGTGGTAACGTCTCGGGGGTTCAGCAGCAGGCCGGGCCAGGGGGCGCAGTAAGCTATCCCTATTACACGACCCGCGGTCCACGCGACTTCCTGGAAACGCATCCGCAAAGCATTGGCCCGTGAGTTCGTAAACGCCTGCATTCAGAACCGAAAGAGCGATTCCGTTCAAACGGATTGAAATCCGTTCCACGAGGAATCCGCAGAGTCGCTTTCGGAAAGTTGCTAACTCCGAACTCAAAAAAAACGGCTGCGTCCGCCGAGGAGACATGCTGCGTGATTTGCCACGCTTTCAGGGCAGGGGTGGTAAGGATACGACCAACCGGCCCTCAAGTAAAAGCATTAGGTCTCATGACGACGTGCAGCCGTTCTCAAGCTACATTCTGGGTCTAGCAATAGAGTTGCACTCCTGACGTTGAAGGGTCGGATCGAAAGAAAAGCCACCGTTGAAGGAGTTGTTGGCCGTGCCACATTCAATTCCTCCACTATTGGTATACACGATCTCTGACCGAAGTCAAAATTTCCGCCACGAAAAAGCGACGTCAAAATTAAGATTCCGTCGCAAATTCTTACGGACATTGTATTTGCGGCTTAGAAAATTTTCAAGTTTCTGAATTCAGCGCGCCTGCAAGGTTTGCCGTGCATGTCGTATAGACCAGCCGGTCACCTGGAAGACTGAGGCGGCTATCCATGCTGGCCCTCGGTTGACGCCACCAGGTTCCATGCGTATGATCCACAAGGGCTTTTGGAGGTGATTGGTATCTGGTGGTGCCCCTGGTCTTCAAAACCAGTGCGGGGTTCGCAAGGGCCCTGGGTGGGTTCGATTCCCATTCGCCTCCGCTGCAACCCCCTTTGCGTAGGGTTTATTATTCCCGGTATTGCTATTTATTGAGCGTGTTTGCGCTAGCCCGGATTATTCATGGCAATATACAAGCCTGAAGCGCAAGCGAAGGACGGCAAAAGACTTACCTTCGCTTGCGCTTCAGGCTTGTGTCACACACACTGTGCATGATTCACCGGTGCCATGAATAATCCGGGCTAGGCACTGGAAGTGCCTGCCTGATAACCACGACAATGAAGCGGTTTAACCTGTCTTTTCTGCATAACCTGACGCCGAGAATCCATTAGACCTTTCGGGTGGGCATTCTGGTTGACAGGGGAAAATGGGCGAAGTTATACTAGTTAAATAGGAATGCGAGTGCTTTACGTCATCCTTTTGATAGTTGGGGTCTTTTCATGAACCTCGTAGGCAAGATATTTACCTTCGTGATTTTTCTTATGTGTGTGGTTTTTGGGGCCTTTGCGCTGATGGTTCATGCTGCACACAAGAATTGGCGAGAGGTCGTCGTGGCCCCCAAGGTGGGCCTGAACGACAAGTTGGAGGATGCCAAAAAGCTGGAACAAAAGCTTCTGGATGAAAAGAAAAATCTGGAGACCGCCCTGAATGACGAGAAGGCGCGAACGCAAAGGCGGCTGATCGCTCTGGAAGAGCAGAAGAAGAGTGCGGTCGCCGAACGAGACGAGAACGAGCGCAAGCTTCAAATCGAGGAAGGCAAGAGCCGCGAGCTGGCCCTGGCGATTAGCGGGGTCCATCAGAGGCTCGCTGTGTTGCAAACGACGATCGACAGGATGCGAAACGATATCAAAGTTACCGTGGATGAACGCAATGGCCTCCAAACGAAGCTTGTAGGCAAAACGGATGAATTGATGAACGCGGTCGCCGAACGGGAGCGGTTGGTAAAGTTGGGGAAAGAATTGGCTGCCCAGTCCATCAAGCTCAAGGAGGCTCTGAGCTTCTATAAGCTTTCCGCGGATGGCGACTACAAGGGGAAAGATCCGCCGCCCGTGGAAGGCGAGGTCACCAGTGCTCCCCGCCCTGACGTAGTGGAGATTTCCATCGGTGCTGACGACGGTATTCGCAAGGGCCATAAGTTCGTTGTCACTCGCCCAAGTACCGGCAAGTACATTGGCATGATCGAGGTCATCCAAGTCGACTATCCTAACCGTGCCGTTTGCCGTCCTGACAAATCGTCGCTAAGCGATCAGATCCAGAAGGGTGACCATGTCAAAGCGAATCTCTCCAAAGTCCGCTAAGTCGTCTGCTACGCAGGCAGCGGCTCCCCAGGTATACCGCAAACCGCAGGCTGATATCTACACGGTTCTTCTTGTTGTCGCGCTCATCGCAATTGCGCTCGGCACGGCGGCACTGTGGATGACGATGAAGGAAGACTACGAGTACCTGATCAAGGGCGGCCCGAATCCCGTTTGGCATCAGCCAGCGATGGGAACGACATTCGATGTGCCCATTGCATAATCCTCGTCGTGACATGCGATGCACTAGGTCGATTCGCCCTCGGGAATGAATCGATAACCTGCATCGCGAATCGTGAGAAAGTGCCGCGGCTGGGCGGGGTCAGGCTCAAATATCTTTCGCAGCCGGCGGATGAACTGATCGGGTGCTCGTGTATTGATGCCGCCGGGCATTCTCCAAACATTTTCCAGTAGTTCACGGCGTGGAATGACGCGGCCACGGTTTTCGATGAAATATCGCAGCAAGGTCAGTTCGAGCTGCGTCATTCTTATCGACTCTCCCTTGACCATGACCTCAAAGGTTTCAAAGTCGATCTTCGCACCGGCAAACTCGAACTTTACAACACGATCTGTCGGCAGGGCCGCAAGGTTCTCGCCGCGCCGCTTGGAAAACGCCAGCAGGTTTCGCACGCGACTAATGAACTCATCCAGGTCGAACGGCTTGCTCATGTACTGGTTCGCCCCGACGTCGAATCCTCGCGTGCGATCTTCGGAGAGCGTCCTGGCGCTCAGAATAAGCACCGGCATCGCCTGGTCGATTGTCCGCAGCGATTCGCAGACGGCATAGCCGCTCATTCCGGGCAGCATCAGATCGAGCACGACCAGATCAATGTCGGCGTTCGGTTCCGCCAGCAATTTGATCGCGGTCCGACCATCCCCACTGACGGTAACGCGGTAGCCCTCGGCGACAAGGTTAAACTTAATTCCCATCGCGAGATGCTCTTCGTCCTCAATAACCAGAACACGTAAATCACCTGGATTCATCGATTTTCTCTCCTATTTTCTACAGTGGTCAAAAATCATTCAAGCCAGGACTTTTTATGTGTCCGCTCGAACAAAATCAACAAGTCTATCAGTTGTTCACCGATGTGGGCAACATCGAAAGGCT
>JANXQG010000528.1 GCA_025356915.1 Planctomycetota bacterium
GAGGCCGAGGAACTGGTGGCCGATGGCGCCAAGGAATTGGTCGTGATCGCCCAGGATACAACCTCCTACGGCATGGACATCTACGGCAAGCCACGGCTGGACGATCTGCTCCGGCAGCTCGAACCGATCGCGGGGCTGGAGTGGATTCGCCTAATGTACTTTTATCCGATGTACATTACCGACGAACTACTGGATATTATCGGCAACAGCCAAAAAATTCTGCCGTATATTGACATCCCCTTGCAGCATATCGACGACGAAGTACTTCGCCGCATGCGCCGTGCGACGACGCGGGAAAAGACCGAGTTGCTATTGGACCGGCTTCGCGAGCGGATTCCACGGCTTGCGCTGCGGACCACGCTCATCGCGGGCTTCCCAGGCGAGACGGAAGAACAGTTTGGGCGGTTGTTGGAATTTGTCGAGCGCCGGAAGTTCGAGCGGCTAGGGGCGTTTGCCTATAGCCATGAGCTAACGACGCCCTCCGGAACAATGGAGGCCCAGTTGCCCGATGAGGTCAAACAGGCTCGGCGGGGTCAACTCTTGGCCGCACAGCAGAAGGTGGCCTTTGCCTGGAGCCAGGCCCAGGTCGGTCGGCAGATGAACGTGATTCTCGACAGCAAGGTGCCCGATGAGCCTGCGTACATCGGCCGCACGTATGCCGACGCTCCCGAGGTTGACGGCGTGGCCTATGTCAGCGGCGAAAATCTTGCCATCGGCCAGATTGTGCCCTGCGAGATCGTGGCGGCGCGAGGGTATGATCTCATCGCCGTCGCGGTGGGGGTGGGAGAGAGGGTGTGAAGAGTGTGAAGGGTGAGAAGGGTGTTCTTGTTCCATACGGCTGATTTCTAATAACCATGTCCAATACCAAACCCGCTCGGCATCCGTTCGGCAGCGCGTTCAATCTGCCGAATCAGTTAACCAGCTTGCGCCTGATTTTATCGGTTGTACTCTTCGGGCTAATCTCGTACGAACATTTTATTGCCGCCTTCTTCCTCTTTCTGGTTGCCGTCGGCACGGACTGGCTCGATGGCTACTTCGCCCGTAAATTCAATCAGATTACCACGCTGGGCCGCATCCTTGATCCGTTCGCCGACAAGGTCGTCATCTGCGGCACGTTCATCTTCCTCCTTGTCGCCCCGGGAATGCAGGACGCGCCACGAGGATTACGGGCGTGGATGGTCGTGGCGATTGTCGGCCGCGAATTGCTGGTGACGGCACTGCGGAGCTTTTTGGAAGAGAGAGGTTCCGATTTTTCGGCCAACATGTCCGGCAAGTTGAAGATGGTGTTGCAGTGTGTCGCGGCGGGAGCCTCGCTGGTTTATCTTCATTGCCTCCAAACCGTCGATCGGGCCACGCAGTCCACGGCACCCGAGTGGGTCTATTGGTTCACGATCGTTTCGATCTGGTCGGCGGTGATCCTCACCATTTACTCCGGGACAATTTACGTCTGGATCGCCTATAAGCTTCTCAAGCAGAAAGCCGACGCGCCAGCCGCATGACTCCGTTGCTTGCCACCTCACTGCACAAAGAAATAATGTTGCAAGCGGCCATTCTCGCGATCGTCCTGGCCGTCAGCGCGGGCCTATGGGCATGGATTTACTCGCGATGGCAACGCCGTGAGCCGATCATCCCGCTGGCTCGACGACGGCCGGTCCCCTGGCAGGCACAGGATGTGTTTTTTATCTTCCTCATCGGCTTTCTGTTCCCCATAATGGCTGCAATGGCGGTCCAAGCATGGATGGGGCCTGATGCCGCGCAACGAGCGGCCGATCAAGAACCAGAACTGACTCATCCCGCCGAACAATTGCTCGGTAGCGGCAATCCCAGTGCGATCGCCATCGCCGTGATCATGGCTGTTATCGTGGCACCCTTGTTCGAGGAGTTTTTCTTTCGGGTTTTGCTGCAAGGCTGGCTGGAAGCCATTTGGAGCCGCCAGCGACGGAAACATCCGGAACTCCGGGCGGCCCCAGTTTCTTGGATTCCGATCGTGTTGCCCGCTGCAATCTTCGCCCTGATGCATCTCCGTTCCGGCAAAACGCCGTTTTCGACGCAATATCTGACCGGTTTGTTTCTCGGGCAGATGGCGGCCGATCTTGTGGCGCTCGGTCTGGCGATCGTATTGTTGCGATTTGCCGTAGGGGCGACCGCAGCCGATCTGGGCTGGAATCCGGAAAAGCTCCGCTTCGACGCCAAGCTTGGCCTCCTGGCCCTCCTGGCCGCCACGCCGCCGATACTGACGCTTCAAGTCTCATTGATAGGGCTAGTGAAGTGGACCGGGATTGACTACGCGCCAGACCCCATCCCTCTATTTTTTCTGGCACTGGTGCTCGGCGCGCTCTATCACCGCACGCATCGACTCGCTCCACCGCTGGTACTGCACATTGCGTTTAACGCAACAGCAGTCCTGTTGTTCTTCGCGGGCAAGTGAAGAGTTATATCACTCGCGGTCGAGACTGACACTAACCCAAAGCGCAAGCGAGGTTGTTAAGTCGTTACCTCGCTTGCGCTTCGGGTTAGCATGTAATCCGACAATCTCGACCGCGAGCGGTATATATACGTGGTCCCCGATCTTCCGAAAGGCCCTGCTTGTCCTAAAGGCAATACCCATTTATTACAAAACTCCACGTTGCATCGCTATCCCGGGATGGCTATAATCCACCGCCCCAAGCCCCTGGGTCACGTCAAGGACGACGAATCTTGAGCAGCCAAAATACTGTAGCCGCGTACCGCTGGACTGTCTTCGAGCAACTGAGCTTTGCTCGAGAGGTCATGCAAACGGAAAGCCGAACCATCGCCAAGGTCGCACGGCGATTGGACCAGGAGTTTTGCCGGGCTGTGGATTACCTCTTTAACTGCCGGGGAAACACGCTCGTGACCGGCATCGGCAAGGCGGGTCTGATTGGACAGAAGATCATGGCTACGCTGGCCTCGACTGGGACGCGGAGTCATTTCCTGCATCCGGCCGAGGCGGTGC
This sequence comes from Planctomycetota bacterium, assembly GCA_025356915.1. Lineage (GTDB taxonomy): Bacteria > Planctomycetota > Planctomycetia > Pirellulales > Thermoguttaceae > JANXQG01. Next base: position 2,975 of record JANXQG010000528.1, read on the forward strand.
ATGGGGACTTGGGCCGAGTGCATGGCGACGACATCGTGCTCGTGCTTTCGCAAAGCGGCGAGACCGATGAGATCGTCCGTCTGCTGCCGCCGCTGGCAGTCGCCGCAGTGCCGATCATCGCCATTACCGGCAGTGCCACCAGCACCCTGGCACGTGCGGCCGCAGTGGTCATTGACCTAGGACCGGTGGAAGAGGCCTGTCCGTTCGGGCTGGCTCCCAGCAGCAGTACGACGGCGATGCTGGCCGTGGGCGATGCTTTGGCGCTGGTCGTCAGCCGCATGCGGGGCTTTGCCCGCGAGGATTTTGCCCGCCTTCATCCGGCCGGCAATCTTGGTCTGAAACTCAGCAAGGTTGAGCAGCATATGCGGCCGCTAGAGCAATGCCGTGTTGCACCGCAGGAGGAAACGGTCCGCCAGGTTTTGGTCCGCGTGAGCGTACCTGGGCGGCGGACCGGGGCGACAATGCTTGTCGATGCGAGCGGCCATCTGGCCGGCATTTTCACCGATAGCGACCTCGCTCGGCTATTTGAACACCGTCGCGATAACGCCCTGGACGCTCCGATTCACTCCGTGATGACCTCCAATCCGTTCAAGGTCATCCACGGCTCGCTGATGTCGGAGGCCGTCACCCTGATGGCCCAGCGCAAGATCAGTGAGTTGCCCGTAGTGGACGGAGACGGCCGGCCGGCCGGGCTGATCGACGTGACCGACGTCGTGGGACTATTTCCGCAGAAGGTGGAAGAGGAGCTTGCAAATGCATCACGGCATGAAGGCTGGGGGATCGTGGAAGAAGAGGTGGGTGAGCGACCTCTTGGGCGGCCTTGATCGTAACGTGGCGAACTGCTGTCACTGCTAGCACTTTGCCACCTTACGACCAAGGCCTCTTGGGCTATTCCTCCTTCCACGGTTCCGAAGCTGGTTTCTTGGCGGCTGGCTTTTCTGGAGGAGATTTTTGCGGACCGCGCTTTTCAGTCGGTGGTTTTTCAGTCGGTGGTTTTCCAGTCGGTGGTTTTCCAGTCGGTGGTTTTCCAGTCGGGAATACCTGGGCGGACTTCTCTTGATTGCCTTTGAAATCCTTGCCGGCACGAGGATCCTTTTCATCACGATTCTCGGGCCAACGCCGTCCGTCGGAACCTCGGGGGCCGCCTGGGTGATGGCCGTGTTGTCCGGGAGGACGGTCGCCATGAGGCGGTTTAGCCGACTTCGATTGCTTCAACATATACGCACGGTACTGTTTGCTCAAGCTATCGTACATTTCATCACCAGGAAGGCTCATCAGTCGATCGCGTTCTTCATCATTGATCATCGAGCTTTCAAAGAAATTGATCAGTTGTTCGTCGAGTTCCCGACGATTTTTGTCGTCCAAGGGTGGCCTTTTGGCGGGACCTTGCTTTGCCAGAAATTCTTTGACCGTCGCGATGCGATCTTTCAGCGTCTTCTTCTTATCGAGGAGCATCGCGCGGCGAAAAGGCGGCTGAGTCTCGAACCATTTGTCATAGCGGTTCATCGTTGCGCGGAGTATATCCCGATCAGTAGCACTTTCGATCTTATCGTGAAGGTCTCGTATCCGCTGCTGCTCTTGGGGCGACAAGGCGCGAAATTGCTGCTCGCTACGGAGTAGTTCATCGAGTGGTTCGGCGGACATTTCTTCCACTCGCTGGCGCCGTTGGGAGAGCGTTTCCACGGCACTCGGGCAGACATCGGCGTCCTCCGTGAACAGTTTTTCGGCGTTTAAGGCAAGCAGAAAATCGATGCTCTCAACCTCGCGGTACGGATCAAAGTTCTCCAGGATCGGTAGATCGTGTAGCAGTTGAGCGTTCGGGTCGGAAATCAGGCTCGTCATGACCAGAAAACCGGTCGCCGCCGCGCCGACCAGTCCAGCGGCTGCCCAAAGCCTTCCCTGTAGACGCCGCCGCGGCATCACGGCCTTGGCCTTCTGGGCATCGGCAGCGGCGGCCAGCGCGACCATCTCCAAGGTCGTGCAGGTAAAGTCTTCGCTGGTGGGCCGGGCGTCGAGCTCATCGAGCATCTGCCAGGTGCGGTCGAGTTCTTCCAGCATGCGGCGAGCATCCGGCTCAACGGCTGCGCGCTGCTCGATCCGTCGGCTCTGCTCGCCATCAAGCTCGCCGTCGAGATAGGCCACCAGCTCCTCGCGAAGCTTGGTTTCATCGTTGGCCGGATCGTGAGACCTTGATTCCTTCACTCTTCACCGTCACTCTTCACTGTCCGTGGCAAGGCCGTTGCTTGCCACGGCACTATCGGAAAGTTTGTTGTTTTTTCGCGGGAGGATTCCATCTTCAAAATAGGGTTCCAACAGTTGACGCAGGTTCTCCCGTGCCCGCGCCAACAGCGACTTGATGGACTGCGGCGACAACTCCATGGCTTTGGCGATGTCGGCGTAGCTCATGCCTTCAAATTTATTCAGCAGCACGGCCAGACGCTGCCGCGGGCCAAGGGATTCCATGGCCATTTGAACGACATCGCGGAGTTCGGCTTTGTCGAATTGCCGCGTCGGCATCTCACTGCTGCTAGCCTGGACGAGCCAGTCCATGGGCCGCGAGCCCAGGGGACCGCTCTCGCTGCCGTCGAGCGTCACTTCCGGGCGGCGCGAACCGTCGCGAAGCGCGCTGGACGCCACGTTGTTGGCAATGGTAAAGAGCCAAGTGGCGAACTTTGCCCAAGGCATATACTGCTGACGAGAGCGATATACGCGGAGAAAAACCTCTTGGGCAAGATCTTCCGCCAGCTCCCGGCGACCGACCATGTGTTCCAATATGCGCACCAAGCGCGCCTGATACCGCACCACCAATTCTTCAAAGGCCGTAGCACTACCATCGCGCACCTCAAGCATGAGCCGCACGTCCGGGTCCAGGGCATATCGTCGAGCAGATGACTCGCTGACGGCCACAATCCTACCTGTTGTCGGTGGTTGAGTTTACGTCACTTCAGTCGTGTACCTGCTCTCAGTCTAAACCATGCTCCCGTTCTCGGCTAGCGTTATCCCCTAATTATTTTCTAATTATCTGTCTTCTAACTAACTATCTAACCCTGAAAACTGGCAAAAGTTCCTGACCAACGATGGAGTGAGACGAGAAATCGCAGGGGAATGACTTTCCAGTATTCTTTTTCGGCCATTCTTATCTTCCTGGCATTTTTCCTCTTATCCTCGCCCATCCGAGGGCAGGAGAACTGCAAAGTCCGGGGTCCAGTCCATTTTTCGGCGAGAAAGCATGAAATTTACCCGAGATCCTTGTCCGAAAACATCGACCTGACCCACTCGCGTTTGCATCCGTGGGAGCTGCGGTTTAATTTCTGCTCGAATTTGATTAGAATAGAATAGGATTCGTTTTGAAATCTTTCCGCGTCCCTCCGTGGTATCCGCGGTTCATTTCTTTGGTTACGAAGCGGAGTATGCGCATGCTCAAGACACGACGCGTGGCGGTGGCCATCGACCTGAGCATTCCGATGCGCCACCATCATGACGTTTTCGCCGGCATTCAGCGCTACGCCAAGGAACACGCCGAGTGGGAGTGCGTTGTCCAGCCTTTCGTCGGAGCACTTCAGAATAGCCCGGACAAGGAAGGCTATCGTGGGATTATTGCCCGAGCGACGGCCGCATTGGCGATTCAGGCTGCGAAGGCAGGCGTGCCGGTGGTCAACGTATGGTCGGGTTCGCCAGCCAAGACACTGCCGAGCGTGCTGCCTGATTTTGAGGCCTGTGGGCGAATGGCGGCCGAGCACTTACTACAGCGCGGTTTCCGGCGGTTTGCCTTCCAAGGGTTGTTGCGGCACAAGGGAAGTGCGCAGGCCTTGGCCGGATTCGAAACCGCGATCCGTGCGGCGTGCGTGAAGAGTGTGAAACAGGGGGCGGGTCTACTTTGCCGGACCAGCTCGAAGGGTGCTTTGCACACCTTGGGCCAGTCCTCTTGTTCGCGCTCGAAGTGCCGCACGAGTACTCTGATCATCTCCCCGCGGAGTGACGAAAACGTCCGGTCCTGGTCGCGATATTTAGTGCAACTGGAACACTGGATTTCCGGTTGGAAGCCGCCGCTGGGCGTTTTCGTCGTTCAAGATGTCTTCTGTCGCTACGTGGCCAATATCTGTCTGCAAGCGGGCTTCCGCATTCCCGAAGACGTTGCGCTGATTGGTCTTGGCAACGAGCCGCTGATCTGCACGCACATTGAACCGTCGCTTTCAAGCTTTGATCTGGGCTTTGATCGCGTGGGCTATGAGGCGGCTTTGCTGCTCGATCGGCTCATGGACGGTGCTCCGTCGCCACAAATGCCGATCTTGATTGAGCCGACGGAACTGGTGGTCCGGCGATCAACAGACGTCTACCTAGTGGACAATCCGCGGGTAGCAGCTGCGCTGCGATTTATCGCCGAGAACGGTCACAACTGCATCCATGTGGACGACGTGGCGCAGCACGTTCACACCACCGTGCGGACGCTGGAGCGGCATTTTCGCGAAACGACGGGCCGCACCATGACCGAAGAAATTACCCGACTTCGCCTGGAACGTGCCAAGCGGCTGTTGGTCCAGAGCGACGAGCCGATCAAGCAAGTGGCGAGCGATTGCGGATTCAGCGATGCGACCTACTTCCACCGCGTATTTCTGCAAGCCGAAAAAATGTCGCCTGGCGAGTTCCGCCGCCAACGATCATCCATAAGAATCAAGTAGATTGGGACGAATGTCCATTCATTTCGTGCTCGTTACAGAAAACGCTAACCAGACTTCCGGTGGAGGCGATGGGCTGGATATTGGCAACCACGTCGATTGGTTCGAGCCGATGTTGTTGCTGGATCCTGCCCTGCTCCACGCAAAAGTCGTTAAACAATTGGGAAAGTGATGCAACTCCCGAGAAGACGGATTATTTTCCTATCACTACGCAGGTGGGACACCCACGCTACGACGGAACGCCACGGCAGCGCGTTCCCCATGGGAGGTGCGAGAACTGCCGAAGGCAAATATCCCGACGATCATGAGGCCGACGCCCAGCACAAGCCAGCGGTTACAATTCTCGCCGAAGATGAGAACGCCGGCCACGGCGGCGATGGCCACTTGTCCGGCGTTGATCATGTTGACGTGCAAGACGGTTGTGAGTTGCAGTCCGCGGACCAAAGCCAGGAAGGCGATGAGATTGCATATGCCGGCGGCGAACATCAGAGCGTATTGCTCCCCTGACGCGGCCATCAGCTTGGCCGCGCCCGCGTTAAAGAAACTCAAGGGTCCAAGCGTCAACACCCCCATTCCCGTGATGATAACTACCACGGCGCTATGGCTTGTTGTACCGGTGACGCAATGTCGGATGGCAATACCCAGCAGCGAGAAGACCATTCCCGCTGCGCAGGCCGCGGCAATGGCAGCAGCGATTAGCGCGGGGCTTACCGGCGGCTTCTCGATCGTGGTCGGGGCGGCTTGCGCGGCTCCAGCCCCCAATAGACCGACCGCAAGAATCATCAATCCGACCACTGCTAGGTTGCGAACAGAAACGTGCTCGCCCAGCAAAATGCCGCCGAGAACCATCGTGGCAACGAGCATGAAGCCCGTGTACGCCGGGATCATCACCGCCAGGCCGACGATTTTGTATCCCCACTGGACACCCATGTTCCCAATTAGCTCGGTCGCCAGGCCGGCGGCGATGAGGATTGCCAGCGGGCGTCCGGTGGGAAAGCCGCTCCTTCGTCGCCATGCCTGCCAGAGCAACCACGGCCCGACAGCCACGACGGCGATCAGTTCCTTATTGCAAACGGCCCAACTTGAAACGCAATTCAATCCGCTGAGTCGGCGCATGCAGACATTGGCCATGCTATAGCCGAACAGGGAAACGAGGCAGCAGAGAGTCCCAGCGGCGGCAGGAGGGAGACTCAATGGCCCGAGGCGAACCATGGAAGACGATGAATTCATCTGCCGATTATAAATGACCTGATTCGTTTCCGGAAGACTCCTAAGATCACGAAGGACATGACCGTTTCTCCGGATTGAAAAAACCCGCTGTGGATGCGACAATATACTCGGCACGGGCACATTTTGCGATTTTGGACCAACAGCATACTAACCCGAAGCGCAAGCGAGGTAACGGTTTACTCGCCTCGCTTGTGCTTAGGGTTAGTATTATTCGCGCCCGCGCAGAGCATATATCCATGGCAGCGGTTGTAATCTCGCATCTCAGCA
>JANXQG010000355.1 GCA_025356915.1 Planctomycetota bacterium
CTTCTGCTCGATCCGCAAATGTGCGACGAAATTGCCCTGATGTTGCGGCCTGTTGATTTCTATGCCGACGCAAACCAGCGGCTCTATCGGAATTTGCTGTCGATGCACGATCAGGGAAAGCGGATCGACATCACCCTCCTGGTCGAGCGTTTGAAGCAGGAAGGTGAGTACGAGGCGATCGGCGGGGCAGCTTATTTGGCCGAAGTAGCCCAGTCGGTCCCCTATGCGGCCAATGCAACATTCTATGCGGAAATTGTTCGCAATAAGGCCACGGTGCGAGAGTTGATCCACGCCAGCACCGAAATTCTTCGCGATGCCTGGGATCCAACCTACGACCCGAGGGAACTGGTTAGCCACGCGGAAGAAAAGATTTTCGCCGTCCATGACCGGCGAAGTACCGATCGGGTGACCCACATCGAGAATCTGCTCATCGAGGCATTCGACCGCATCGATGCCCGTTTGGCTAAAGGCGTGGGCGACGCCACGCCGAGCCACTTCCGCGATCTCGATCAGCTCACCGGCGGGCTGCATCCGGGCGAGTTCATCGTTCTGGCAGCTCGGCCCAGTATGGGCAAGACGGCCCTGGCCACGAATATCGCCGAAAATGTGGCAATCTTGTCCCGTGTGCCGGTCTTGTTCGTGAGCCTGGAAATGGCCCGGTTGGAACTGGCTCAGCGACTTCTTTGCTCACAAGGCAGCATCGACGGCAGCAAGTTCCGCAGCGGGTTTATCTCGGCCGACGAGCGCGAGAAACTCATGGAGGCATCCGGCAAGCTATCGCAGTCGCCTCTGTTCATCGACGACACGCCCAGCCGCACGGTCACCGAAATTGCCGCCTGCGCCCGCCGGCTGAAGCGCAAGGAGAACCTGGGCCTGATCGTGATCGACTATCTGCAACTCGTTCAACCGGATGAACCCCGCGATCCACGGCAGGAGCAGGTCGCCAAAATGGCGCGGCGGCTGAAGGGCTTGGCCCGCGAGTTGAACGTTCCTATTATCTGTTTGGCCCAATTGAACCGGCAGGTCGAGTCTGGTGGCAAGGAAGAGCACCGGCCACGGTTGAGCCACCTGCGCGAATCGGGGGCCATCGAGCAAGACGCCGATGTCGTGATGTTTGTGCATCGGGAGGAATATTACCACACCAAGGAGAAGGCCGAGGAATTAGGCATCGTCGGGCAGGGGCTTCTGATCCTGGCCAAACAGCGCAACGGGCCGACCGGCGACGTCAAACTGCAATGGAGCGACAAATATACCCGCTTCCGTGACTTTTCCGAGAAGCCCTACGACGAATTCAGCGGCTACAGCAACGACTTTTAGAGAAGCTCCAGAGCATTTGCGATTCTCCGACCACGCTGTCCGGAACATCTTCCACAACGTCCGAGGGGAGCGTCAGACGGATCACGGCGGGCAAATGGCTGAGGAAATGCCCGAAAAGCGATTGCAGCAGCGTCTGCGCAACGACGGTCAGGCTACGAAATTGGGAATCGTGACGAATGGTCCGTCCGGTGCGAAAACGAACTTCGCGACCCTTGCCCTGCGGATATTCGGCGTCAACCCCGATCTCAAAGGTTACGGCCTTGCCCTGATGCCGCCGTGGGATGGCCACGGGGAATTTCGCGACCCCAAAGCCGGCCGGGCCACATTGAATATCGGGCGAGACGGTCGCCACGCTGGCACCTGTCGGCCGCAAGGCAATTCGGGCGGTTGCTGGCCCAAGATAGCGGCTTTGGAACATGATCGTGAACATGGCCACGGAGTCTTCGCGGTCCAGCGAGACGCCGAAGCAGAAACCATCTCGCTCGAAGAATTTGTCCTTGCAGAGGCACAGATAATCCGGCACGCCGATCAGGGCAGTAGGTTTCAAGTCAAAACTCCACCAGAAAAGAGGTCGATGAGCTTCTCTCTATTATGATTGGGACGGTCACGAGTTGCAAATTCGTGGGCCGTTTTGTAGAACGGAATTCCATCCCGTTTTACGAATGGGATATTTGCAAGATCGCGAATCCGTGTATAATACCCGTATCTTAACCCAAACATGGATGTCGTTATCATGGGCAACAAGACCAAAAAACAGGGAAATCGGCAGTCAGCGGAGGATGTTTTCCGGTATGCCCAAAAGGCGATGGAAAAGCAGGATTTCAAGGAGGCGCTGAAAAACGCCAAGGTCTGCTTTCGCCAGGATCCTAGCCACGAACATCGCCAAATCCTCGAGCGATCCTGGTTGGCCCGGGCACTCCAGTTGGCCCGCGTCGGCCTGCAAGCTGAGGGGCGGGCCGCAGCCCAGGAACTGCTGGCAATGGGTGTTTCCCAGGCGGACGTACAGCAGGGGTTACCCGAGTTGCTTCTCGCGGTAGGGCTTTACGATCAAGCGGTCACCTCGGGCAAGATATCGGGCGGTGCGCAGGAGTCGGACCCCGCCGTTCTGGCGCGCGCTGCCGATCGAGCCGTGGCCGACCCGGCCACGGCACCGGCATCGCTGTCGGGAATTCGTGCGGGGGCGGCGATGGTTCGTGCGGCACTCGACGCGCTCAGTGCGGGGAACGAGGGCGCAGCCATGGCCGCTTTGAGCGAGGTGTCTCGTAACTCGCCTTTTGCCGAATGGAAGTTCTTTGTCCGCGGCCTAGCAGCCTATTATCAGCACGATGACGAGGCGATGCGGGCCAACTGGGACCGTCTGGCTCCGGATCGTTTTGCTGCTCGGCTGGCCGCGCCATTGCGTTGCCTGGCCGATCCCACTTTGGCAGTCGGCGACCGGGACGAGTTCCGTCAAGCGGTTCGGGTTTTGGAGCCGGATATCTTTGGCGGGCCGGTGGTTTGGTATCTCGAGTCCCTGCAAAAAAGCTTGAAGGAGGATCGTTGGCGCGAGGCCGTGGTGGGGGGCCGTCGCTGGAAGAAAGAGTTTCAGCCGAAACTGCCTGGTTTGGCCCAGCGGCTCGATCGCCTGTTTTACGACTTGGCGATACGAAAAGCCAATCCAGATTGGCTGCGCGAGATGATAACCACCCTCGATCCGCCTCGCTGGGATCCCCACTGGAACCGGGCCTGGGCGATGATCTTCGAGTCGGACGATGGAGATATTGAAACCATCGAACGTCGCTGGCTCGCCTACATGGAGGATCTGGCCTCGATTCCCGACGTGAAACCTGGCGAGCAATCTCGAGCGCAGGCCATGATCTGGGAGCGACTCGGGCGGCATTGGACCCATGAGACCGCGGATTACTGTGATTGCGAGGAATGTAGAAGGGACCGGGAGGCCAACACATCCCCCCTCGATCCGGTCCATTCGTCGCGGGAGAAGGCGATCGAATGCTTCAATAAGGCCATTAGCCTGGTGCCCGGTCTTTCGACTGCCTATCATATTTTGGCCAAAAATTATGTCGCGTGGAAACAAGAAGATGCTGCGGCCGAAGTTCATCGGCGGTTGTTGGCCCACGTACCCGACGACGTCCAAGCGATTAACTTTCTCTTCCACTACCACCGCGAACGCGGCGAGGGTCTCGCGGTCCGCGACTATGCTTTGCAGGCACGCCGCCTCAAACCGGTAAGCGAAGAGACGCTCAAAATGGTTGTAGCCGGGCATTTCCTTGCGGCACAGGCACTAGCCCTGCAGGGTAAAGTTGAAAAAGCACGTGCCGAGTTGGTTGCGGTCGAGGCAGCCGGTCTCGGGCATGATCATTCTGCCTACGACCTGACCGTTCGCCGCGCGATGGTCGAATTCAAGGCTGGCCAGCCCCGAACCGGCCGGCAATGGGTAGATCAGGCACTAACGGAAAACGATGATCCGGCTGATGTCTACTTGGCCCTGGCGATTGAGACCGTTCGCTATGAATTGCCCTTTGAACTTGAAGGCTTGCCCCTCCAGTTCTGGGATCGCTGGCTGTCGAGCCTGAAGAAACGCCGCAGCCGGGCTGCGGGCGATATGTCGCGCCGCTTCGGGGCCTTAATGCAAGAGTATCCGGAGCTTGGCGGAAAATATGCCTTTCTGAACGACTATCTGGAACGGGTCATCAAATATGTCAGCGGCTGTTCGCGGATTCGCTGGCAGGCCTCCGATCTCTTGAATGTTTGCCGTTTCTTTGAACAAGTTATTGTGGATCGGCAGTTCAAGGAAGTCCGCAAACCGTTCATGAAGTTCCTCGATATCGGCCGCAAAAAGTTTCCCCAGGAGCCGGATTTCCACCTGATGCGAGGGCAAGTGGAAATGCGCAAGGGGACCAACTGCTGCGATCGTCGTCTGGCCCGCGACTGTTTTGAGATGGCGATCAAAACCGCAAAGTCCTCCGAGCACCCCAAGACCGTGGAAATTCAGCAGCTTGCCGGCAAGCGGTTGAAGCAATTGGATTCTGCCATCGCGAGAACTCCGCAGACGCGGAGTTCCCAAACAACAGACGATTTTGCAGCAGCAGGCGATTTTTCCGGCATGCTGCCTGACTTCTTTTCCGGCATGCTGCCTGACTTCTTCCAAGGCCGCGGTTCGAGAGAGGAAATCATCGAAATGCTCATGCGGATGACCAAGTCGA
>JANXQG010000359.1 GCA_025356915.1 Planctomycetota bacterium
GTGGTGCGCTCACGGTGCCCGCGGGCAAGAAGCGCACGGCCCTCAAGCCCCAGCGACCCTACAGCCTCAGCGTTGACGTGGGACCCGTGAACGTCCAGGAATACGTCGAGAAGTTCCAGGAGGCCGGCCTGGCCGTCGATGAAGCTGGGACCGAGACCGTCTACGTCAACATCGACGCCACCGATGCGACGGACGCGATCCTCAAGGTCATGACGGCCCTCGTGGAGGCCCACGGCCCCAGGGCCCTCGGTATCCGTGGCAGTGACTTTAAGGCTGTTGGTTCGAGCCGTACCCCCACAGCCAGCACGTATGGTCAACAGCCTGACGGTACACCGTGGCGGAAGTATAACGATGACCCCACCAACGGTCCATATGAGCCCAACTCGTACAAGCAACTGCTACGCGATGCCCAGAAAATGCTAGATGGTGGTACGAGTGCCGAAGTGGTCCAGCGTTGGATTACGTTGTGGTGTACGGACAAAGGATGGGAATTGCCATCCGGTGGGAAATAAGCTAAGGCTGTTGGTAAGTCCGTCAGTAAGGTCCGCATCGTCGAGTACAACCAGACATTTTCAGCCAGTACCCGTAGGGCATCCAACCTGGCCGACCCTGAGGAGGATCGGCTTGTCGCGGCTGTCCAGCGTGCCTTGGACGACGATCTGCGGAGGCCGAAGTACCGTGGGCACGAGAATCCACTGACTGGACATTGTTACGTCGCCAGCGAGGCCCTGTACTACCTACTGGGGGGCAAGGCTGCCGGCTGGACTCCGATGTTCGTCTCACATGAGGGGGAGCCACATTGGTTCCTCCGCAACGCTGACGGGCACATCCTGGATGCAACGGCCAGCCAGTTCAAGACCCCGGTTCCGTACGAGAAGGCCCGTGGCAAGGGATTCCTGACGTTGAAGCCGTCGAAGCGGGCGCAGGAGGTAATGAATCGTGTGCGGGATGCTGACCCAATCCTTGAACGTTTGCATAGTCGTATCCTCGATGTTGGTGTTCCACACCGCTAGTTTTAATTGTGGACACCACGATCAGTCTCCCCGACTGGTTTGCCTCTCAAGTTGAGGCGACGAGGCTCCACCCTTCGACGAAGGCCTACGTTGTAGGTGTCATGACCGCGCCACCCCAGTTTGGCCGCCGTGAATCCGTGGTGGTCGCATACGCGGAAGCCCGCAGTCGCTACGATTTCACCAGCTTTCAGCGGATCGCAGATTGGGTGCTCTGGGCTGATGTGTGGTGCCCGGAGTTCATTGGGGCGAACAGGGAGATCGTGGAATCGATCGGCCGTCTCAGCTACCACGCATGCTACCGGATCACTCGCGGGAGCTGGACGGTCTACGAGGAGCTAGCGGACCGCTTGCCCGCCATCGTCCAGGAACTACGGGTACCGTTGCGTCAGGCCTAGCGGGGTTGCGGGTGTCAAGTTGTAGTGTACGGTACCATGGCGAAACTTTACCCGTTCCTGTCCTACTACGGAAGCAAGTGGCGCGCAGCCAAAAGGTACCCGACGCCTACGCAGTCACTCATCGTTGAGCCATTCGCTGGAGGGGCCGGCTACGCGTGTAACTACCCGGACCGAAAGGTCATCTTGTGTGAACGCGATCCACGTCTAGCTGCCATCTGGAAGTTTTTGATCGCGTCGTCCAAGGACGACATTCTAGCGCTGCCGCTGTTGGGCCTGGATGCCAGCGCCGCCGATCTCCCGGCTCTCCCGGAAGGTGGTAGGGAGCTTATTCGTTCCTGGCTTCAGGGTGGCAGCCGTAACGCCAAGAACACATTCTCCTCTATGGCGCGGTCCAACCTGGAGCGGAACCCCAATACACCGTCGTTCTGGGGTGCAGCTTGCCGTGATCGGATCGCTCAGCAAGTCGACCATATCAAGCATTGGGAAGTCCTAGAAGGCGATTACACGGGATGCCCTAACGTACAGGCCAGCTGGTTCATCGACCCTCCGTACGACAACGCTGCTGGCCGTGTGTATAGGTACCACGCGCTCAACTATGCCGCACTTGGGTCGTGGTGTATGGGACGACCTGGCCAGGTCATTGTGTGCGAGAACGAAGGGGCCACATGGCTTCCATTCGAACCTGTCTACCAGACAGCGAACAACTGGAACGCCAAGAAGACCAAGCGGTCCGTAGAGGTCATGTGGTATCGGCCAGCCGACGCCGTGTAGCGTTCGCCTTCAGGGCAGCCTCGTGGGCGTTTTTCGCCTTGGAACCAGCAAGCCAAAACGCTCGACATTTGGCCATGTTCGTCAGGTCATCAATCTGTGCGCGCTCATAGCGCGAGATGTCGAAATCCGCGCGCAACGGTACAGGGCTCCCAACGTAGAAGGTCCAGATGCCCATGGGTGCATGCTGGCTCGATTGATACGTGACGGTTTGCACGAGCGACGTCGGCTGCGACGTAGACGACGTAACGAGATCCGTCATGTACCGACTGCGATTCCGAATTGTCTCGCGTTCCCTGCCGCGAATCTGCGTGATGGTAAGCGCACTCCCTCGTGGGAGACGTTGCAGCACACGATCGATGGTTGTACGGGATCGACCATCCATGGTGCCGCAGAAGTCCAGGAAGACCGAACGGATGGGGTGCCGGGTGCGCGGTGGGTTCTCCAATAGGACTTCGACCGACTTGTTGAAGACGCGGAAGCCCTCTCGCATGCGGGGATAGAGAGCCCTGCACGCTGTAGGGTCCACGTCGACAGCCCAGATGTTGTCGGGCTTGACATTCAGCGTCCGAAGGTCCACGACATCCCCGGCCACCCGGCTAGCCAGGAATACGTGGGGCGTAAGCGCGAAGCTTGGACCCAGAAGGTTCTGGTGTTGCCACCAAACGAAACGCCGCGCGATAGACTTGCTAGGTGTCTCACCGTAGTACATGTCAGTCCTTACGCAGTGCGGAGTTATCCCTCGCACTACTGTTACGGGTCACCTTATCGTTCACGTACTTGTACACCAAATACCGGCCCTCCCAGTCGGGATGCTTCTCGATCATCTCGCGGTAGCTAGCTTGGTATTCCTTGAGTTTGGCTTCTTTCTCCGGAGTCCAACGCGTTTTCGGGTTCTTGGGTTTCTCTGGCGGCCCATCGACCCTCATACCGTGGATCATGGTACCGTCGCTGTGCCCCTTGAGGAGCCGTGCGCACACGTTGGTAGCGGTGTTACCCTTCGTCGAGCAGGTATCAGCCCAAAGCCTCAACTTGCCATCCTTATCGGTACGCTGACGCTTCCCAGGGCTTTCCTTTGCGAGCTTAGCGCCCTCCGCGTGCGATACGATACGCACGACGCTAACCCGCGAATCCGCAGTAGTAGTACGGCCCTCCTTGTCGACTTCAACGCCCCTATTCTGACGCCCCTTCGGTACTTTCGTAAGCGCACCAGCACGAAGATCGGCGTAAAACTTCGCTACCTCTCGTACTGCTTTGACGTTGCAATAAATGGGGAACTTGTCCTTGGTTCGACCGTACCCGCACGCACGTCCCACGCCTGACTGGGCAGGAGCGTCGTCTGTAGCAACCGATGGCGTCTCGACCCAAGCGAGAACGTTGCTCATGTCTGGAAGCGTCATGCCGGCGCGCATACAGCCTTTGATCAGCACAAAGACCGTGGTCACCGGCTTGATAGCCAGTTGCGATCCGATCTCGTGAATGTTCTTGTTGTCGCCGTCGAACTCCTTGTACGTCACATCGGCTGCCCGCAAGAAGGCGACCAGACTATCGTGCTGACGACCGACCGACCGCAAGATCACGTATCCGGGAGTGTGATACCCAATGACGCGTTCCTTCAGGAACGTTGTCGCTTCACCATGTTTGTCGAAGATCTTCTCGGTCTGCCTAATTCGGCCGTTTTTCAGCATCTTTGCGATGCTGTTGTACCCCTCTCCAGGTTCCACGTAGAGGGTGCGGAACAGCGAATCACCCTGGAGTGGCATTTCATTGGAAAGAATCGTATGGGCGAAAGGAGTAGCCGAGACGCAAACGAGGTGATTGCGCGTCGGGTTGTTGTCCCATGTGTGGATCTGCTCCGAGATCTTGATGCCGTGGTTCCGAAGGAAGGTATCGATCGGGCTACCTTTGATGTTCCCGAGATGCGCTTCGTCCAGGATGACCAGGCGGCGGTCGACAGTAGGGAGATGGACATCTTTGAGCTTCTGACTGTTGTTGAAGACCAGCAGGCCATCCACATCGTACTCATTGTTGCCGTAGTGAGCCAGATGCGTCGAACGAATCAGAGTGTCGAGTTCTGCACCAGTGCATGTGCGACCGTCCTCGGACCTCGCCAATGTCATACGCTTCCTCGTTTGTTCGCGCAAGTCCGTGGCCGGCAGCCCACAGAGGACAATGACCTGGAAGGTAAAACCATGTTTCTGGCAGTACTTGACGAAGTTGTAGACCAACTGCGAAATCATACTTGTCTTCCCGGACTGCGGCTCGGATCCCATAACAGGTGTGCGTGCCTCGTGCGGTACACAGGTCTCGTTCCACAGCAGCTGCTTCATGATGATGTTTGCGCCGTAAACCTGCGGCTGGTAGATGGTTTCGTTTCCGAGACTCGTTGTTTTCGACTTTCGCATGCCAAGATGGGTACGGCTACAGTTAAAATAGTCAAGGGCCGGTCGTCGAATAGTACACGCGTCCGTGCAGGTGTCGCTGGCAGGTATATATACCACGCCAATTCAATGTGTAACAACTTGTTTTGACACATGTTTTTCGATCGTTGCCACAACTTCTTGGTCTACGAGAAAGTATATGTACCTCGGAAAAGCTGTCGTCGCATCTGCCTGTGGTTGACATCGAGTCGACCAAGACGTAAGCTGTGCGCCATGGCTGCCCTCGAAGCGCGATCTGACCAAATTGACCACCGAGTATAGTGGCATGATGCGCACTATCGCGATCGGCGACATCCACGGTTGCCTCCAGGAGCTACAGGACTTACTGGTCCTGTTCGACTACCGTCCCGACCAGGATCGCCTGGTGTTCGTCGGTGATCTCGTGGATCGAGGCCCCGACAGCGCCGGGGTGGTACATCTGGTGCGTCAGCTTGAACAGCAGGGGTCGGTTGTGACCGTCAAGGGAAACCACGACGATAGCGCGGCCCGATGGCTGTTGCGGTCCCGCAGGTCTACGGCTGCCGGCGTTAGGCCGCCCCCGGCTGGCCGCTTGGCCGAATGGGCTGGATTGACACCTGAGGACGTCGATTGGCTGGCCGCGTTGCCCGTAGTGGCTGAGGTTGCTCCTGGTTGGCTGGCCGTCCACGCGGGTTTCGAGGACCGTCCGATGGGCAGCCAGAAGGAAGAAAGGTGCATGCGGACTCGTTGGGTCGATGCCTCGACTGGGCGTATGACCCAAATTGGACCCCATGATGATCTGGATGTCCCGCCGCCCAATTCCGTATGGTGGGCCGAACGGTGGGCTGGGCCCGACAACGTCGTGTATGGTCACTCGGTGCCAAGCCTGCAGGACCCCAGGTTGGATCGAAACGAGGAGGGCCATGAATGTTGGGGGATCGACACCGGAGCGTGCTTCGGTGGGCGACTGACCGCACTTTGTCTGGAGACCCGCCAGACGTGGCAAGTGCAGGCCCCGCGTGCATACCGAGAGTACCGCAAGTACAACGCACGGGAACCTACGAGCTACTCGTAGGGGCTTCGTATCCTTGTGGGCCCGGCCGGGATCGAACCGGCGACATCCTGCGTGTAAAGCAGGCGCTCTGCCGCTGAGCTACAGGCCCGTCGTTTCTATGTAACTCACTGCTGGTATTTGTCAACCACGCTTACCGTCACGCTCTGTTCCATCCATCATCTTTCCGAACCATTCGTCGAGTGAGCCGTCTAGGACGGACGCCGTGACAGTAGAAAAGGCGAAACCGTCAGAGTCGACGACCGATACCTTTACGGTGCCATCTTGATAGACATCGATCGTTGCCTTCGTTTTGGCACTTCGGATTGCCAACGTACGAAGATCATTACACACTTTATGGATTTCGGTCATTCCAACCTCCGGCGGCACGAGAGAGTCGCGCATGTTTCTTCATGTGCCCCCAATGGAAGCAGTACCTTTAGGCCGGTTGTTGGCTTCATCTGATTCCTTTATAGCATTGCGGTTCTATCTTGTCAAGCCCCTATACCAGTCGGCCGTAGGAGGGTGTTTGCTCTTCGGGCTTCCAGGAACACCCCTTGACACCTTGGGTTCCGTGGCCTTACGCTGCCATCAATGGAAACCTTCGACATCCTGGAGAAACTGGAAGCAACGAGTGCGCGTCTGGAAAAGGAAGCTGTGCTCAAGCAGCACTTGGACCACGATGGGCTAAAGCAGGCGTTCGTCTACGCGATGGACCCCTATCGCACCTATGGTGTGATCAAATTCAAGGTGCCCGCTGCTGCCAGCACGGCTTCCGAGACGGCGGTACCAGCGTTCTACGGGCTACTCGACCGCCTGGCCGTCCGCGATCTGACCGGCAACGCGGCCAAAGAGGCGTTGACCCAGGTGTTCACCAAGATGACCTATACGGAACAGAAGTGGTGCCAGCGCGTCCTGACGAAGAAGCTACGCTGTGGTGTGGACACCACCGTCAACAAGATGTGGCCCCGTCTGGTTCCCTCATTCGAGGTCCAGTTGGCCGCAGAGGTCGAAACGACCAGGACCCGCAACGCCTTCCAGATCGTACCCGACGAGATCCGGTATCCCACCTACGTGGACCCCAAGCTGGACGGGCTGCGGATGATCGCCATCAAGGAGAAGGGCGTCGTCACCCTGTACAGCCGCGGGGGCCAGGTGTTCGAAAACTTCCCGAAGGTCACGCAGGCCCTCCAGGACCTACCGGAGGACAACGTGGTCTTCGACGGCGAGGTCATGGGCGAGAACTGGAACGAGTCCCAATCCGTCGCATTCTCCAGCGCGGGCAAGAAGGACGATTCGGATATGTTCTACAACATCTTCGACTGCATGACGGCTTCCCAGTGGAGGACCCAGGATTGCCCCCAGGAATATAGGGCCCGTCTGGCCTACTTGGAGACCCTGCTCCTCAACGATGCCCAACCGGCGCCCTCTAGGCTCCGCATGGTCAAGGGACGTGAGGTGGCCGACGAGGTGGAACTCCTTGCCTTTTAT
>JANXQG010000533.1 GCA_025356915.1 Planctomycetota bacterium
GGGGCGCAGCTCTTTTCGCAGCGGCTGGCACGTTTGGCCTTCAGCAGATCGCAGAGGCTAGGACGGCAGCTCTTCGGCGCGCAATCGCAAGCCTGAGCGCAAGCTGGCTCACAAGCCTTGGGGGCTACGCAAGCCGGCGCACAAGCCTTGGGGGCTTCGCAGCAAGCCGAGGCGCAGCTCTTCTCACGGCAGGCACGCTTCGCCTTCAGCCGATCGCAGAGGCTAGGACGGCAGCTCTTCGGAGTGCTGTCGCAAGCCGGAGCGCAAGCCACCGGAGCGCAGGCCGGGGCGCAGCTCGTCTCGCGGCAGGCGCGCTTGGCCTTCAGCCGCTCGCAAAGGCTGGGACGGCAGCTCTTCGGAGCACAAGTCTCGGTACAACCGCAGGCCGGCTCACAAGCCTTGGGGGCTACACAAGCCGGGGCGCAAGCCTTGGGGGCTTCGCAAGCACCTGGACCAAACAGATTGGCCCGAGCGCTGGTGGTGGCCACGACGCTCAAAGCGAGGAAGGCCACCGCCGACAACAGAAAACGACGCTTCATGAAAGTAACTCCTTGTGACAAAGACCCAATGGGAAAATCACGCTACTTGGCGTATCTAGGGGTTTCGGGTCTGATCTAGCGATCATATCGACGAAGAAACGTGTCGTCTTTTAGCTAGACAACCTATTTCCGCCAAAAGACCCATTTTTCATGTCCACATATACCGCTAAGGTAAGCTTTAACGACTTTATGCCCACGATCGGACTTGTCCCCAGTGGTCGAATGGGTGTAAAAAGCCGTTTGTGACGAATGTACCGCTACCGGCAACCAATCGTGAGAGGTTTGCAGCACAATACTTCGCTGCCACCCATGGCCGTTGACTTGGTTCATTGCACTGACGAACAGTTGGCCGCGGAGGCCGCCCGAGAGATCTCCGACGGCCCGGCTTTTGTCGCGTTGGTAGAAAGGTTTCGCGAGCGCGTGTGGCGAATCTGTTTCCGGCTATTGAATAATGAGCAGGACGCCGCCGATGCTGCCCAAGAGGTATTCCTCAAACTTTTTTTGCATCGGGCTCGTTTTGCGGGACGTTCAAAATATGCCACCTGGGTCCATGCGATTGCGGTTAAAACCTGTCTGGCGACGCGACGGAGCCGTGGGCGGCGGCAACGGCACGAAAACGTCGGTTCGGAGGCCGAATGGGAATCGCGGCAACCAGCTCGTCCGTCTGCCCCACAAGGCCTGACCATGGACCTGCTGAAGATGTTGGAAACTCTCGATGACGAGGACCGAGCCTTATTGCTCCTGAAATACGCTGAGGCGTATGAATACGAGGAATTGGCGGCAATTTTTGAGATTTCCGTTTCGGCATGCAAGATGCGAATCAGCCGCGCCCGAGAGAAACTGCAATCGCGTTTTCCTGAATCCTGAGACACGATCATGAAAGATTTTTTAGACCGACTGGCCAATATGGAAGTTCACGAGCCGCCGTCGGACTTTAATCGACAGTTGCACGAGCGAGTTAATCGCACACTCGTAATTCAGCACGTAATCGACTTCTTCGTAGGTGCGATTGCCTGGAGCGCGGTCCAGTTCTTCCACGCCACGATTGGATGGCTGGTTTTCACCATTATGGGCAAATTCCCGGACCGTGACCGCTAAATGAAACTTGGAAGATGACCAGACTCCCGCCATCTCGATTTTTCCCCCCGGCCGAAGATGCCGACGCAGAAGGTGTGGTTGGGTTCGGCGGAAAACTCACGTCGGAATGGCTGCTGGACGCCTACCAGCATGGTATTTTCCCCTGGCCAACGGGAGATCCAAGCATTCCTGTACCGTGGTGTTCCCCCGATCCACGGGCGATTTTTGAACTGGACCGCTTCCACGTTCCACGGCGACTGGCCCAAACTTGTCGCAGCGGAAAGTTCCGCGTGACGCTGGATAGCGATTTTTCCGGTGTTATTCGCGGATGCGCGACTTCTGGCATCCGTCGCGGTGGAACGTGGCTGACGACGCCCATGATTCGGGCGTATACCCAACTTTTTGAACAGGGGCACTGCCATAGCGTCGAAGTTTGGCACAAGAATCAGTTGGCCGGGGGAACCTATGGCCTGGCAATCGGTGGGATATTCGCCGCGGAATCGATGTTTTATCGCGTCCGCGACGCCTCGAAGGTGGCCTTGGTACACCTTGTCGAGCGACTCCGTCAACGAGGTTACGCGTTCATGGATATCCAACAGCTTACGCCGCACACTGCACAGTTTGGGGCTATTGAGATACCACGTTCAGAGTATTTGCGGCGACTTGCAGAGGCCATCTGCGTTTCCATGACCTTCGGCGATCGCGAGGAAGGAACGTAAAACGGAATTCATTCCGTTCCATCAAGGGGGAAGGGACCTTGCAATCCGCAGCTGTTTAAGTTACCACTAAGGGTTTATGAAAGGTAGTGGACCATGAGTGAAGACAACAAGATTGTGGAGAATCCGCAAGCCGGAGTGCGGAAAAAAATTCTCCTCGTAGACGACGACCGCGAGATCGTCGAATCGATGCGAATTGCCTTGGACGCTTCAGGCTATGAGGTCGTCGTCGCCCGAGATGGTAACCAAGGTCTGGCACTGGCGGAGCGGGAGGATCCCGATCTGGTGATTCTCGACATGATGATGCCCAAGCGGAGCGGATTTCTCGTTTTGGAAAAACTCCGTCGGACGCGGCCCGTGCCGTTGCGAGTGATCATGATCACGGCCAACGAAGGCAACCGGCATAAGGCCTACGCGGAAACACTGGGCGTCGATGATTACATCCGCAAGCCTTTCGCCATGGATCGGCTGCTCGATAGCGTGACACGGCTGCTGAAGTAGGGCTACTTCTTTTCGCTTGCTTTGGGCTGAACCTTCGGAGTTAACACAATG
This sequence comes from Planctomycetota bacterium, assembly GCA_025356915.1. Classification (GTDB taxonomy): domain Bacteria; phylum Planctomycetota; class Planctomycetia; order Pirellulales; family Thermoguttaceae; genus JANXQG01. Next base: position 2,885 of record JANXQG010000533.1, read on the forward strand.
GTCACGGGCGTGCCAGGAGGCGGCAGCTTGTCGGGATTGGCCTCAAACGAACGATCTTCAATCGCTCCCGCGCTGATAACCGGCAGATCCAGCATGGCGATCGGGTTGTTCAACACACAAACGAATTCCCCGCCGTCAGCCATGAAATGTTTTCCACCTTCTCCATCGTCAGCAAAACGGCTGCCGGCGAATACCCAAGTTTTCAGCGGTGACTTCTTCGTCCTGACGTCGCGAATCATGGCTCGGGCATCGACGCGTTCGATCTTGGCCTCTTGGTTCTTCCACCGTACTTCGATTTCGATTTCATCGCCGGTGGCCAGGGTGGTATTTTCGTCCCTGTAGTAGGCTGGATGTCCGGGCTTGGCACCGCAGAGAATCAGTGCCAACTGAACCTGCTGGAAGAGTGAACTTTGGCCCACCTCGCGGCGTTCGCCCTCAACGACCAGCACCGACTCGTAAGCCCGTGCTTTGGTGGTAATAAAGAACTCCAGGGGATAGTCTGCTTTGCAGGCCTCGCCAAGGAGCACCACCTGCTTGTTCTTCGGATCGAGCCACGCGGAATACTTGCCGAGCGGCTTGAGATTCTTCAGATTGTCGACCAACGGAGGGCCGAGATCCCGCGGTTTGGCGGCCGGTTCGGGTTCATCGGCCCGAACCATGGGGATAAGCCCTAGAAAAACGGCTAGTATAGTTATTTGAAGAGCAGAAAGCGGCAATTTCATGGCGATGGTCCTTTTGTTAGAATGGCATGTAAGACAGCGTTCGAGAGGAACAAGTGCATTCTACATGCCGGAACTAATCCGCGAGGGGAAATGCATTATCTCGATATTATACCATGCTTTCCGATGAAACAACCTCCTTGATTGGCGTTCGGGTGTCGAACCGATCATCAGCCGTGTCGGAAAGACTGCCATGGATTACAATAGGCAAAAGGTAATAAAGGTTCAACTGATGCTCAAAATTCCGACGAAAAGCGCCCCCGGCTGGCCTGTCGACCAGCCCTTCGGCCCCCAGTTCCTTGCAGCCACGCTTTGGGAGGGTCGTGAATCACCCAACACGATCAGGCAGCGGGCTGTGACGTGGATGCAATCGGTTGCGAGGCCGGTTAGCAACGTGATGGTGGCCCTGGAGGCGATTGCCTGGGCACAAGGACTGCCCTTACTCAGGAATATCCTCGAATCGGAGGATTGGCTGGCGTTTGCCGAACTCTTGTCGAGCCTGCCGGCCGAGGTTGATGAGCAGACTCTGAAGGAGCAGCCCCTGATCCATCAGCTCTTGGCGGGAGAGCTAGCCTGGACACTGGCCACGCAATTGACCGATGCCCCGTTTTCCGGTCGCCTCAAAAAGAGCGGCCGAGCAGCGATCTCCCTCGGTCTTAGCCAGATACTGGACCGACAGGGCATGGTGTCGGCGGAACATTTTCGTTTGCTCCGCCCGTTATTGGCCTGTTGGACCCGTTGCCGAGTGTTGGCCAGCGGGTTGCCGAGTGGTGGCTTGGGGGCTCGGTCCGAACAGCAGTATCAGCAGTTCGTTCGCAATGCCCTGCGGTGTAACCGTCCTAGCGGCTGGCCTCTGTTGGCTGGGGATGACTCGGAATCTTGGGGAGGGAAAGGTCAGGCTGGAAAGCCCGACGTACATAAACGAGGTTCGTGGGGACGCGACCTGTTTGAAGCCGTGCTGCAAAGTGGCGTTGAAGAAATCGATCGCAGTCTCGCTGCCGTTGCCTTGCCCAATTTGTCGCCGGGCACGGTTGCCAAGCCGCCAAAGAAGGCCGCCGATTTGCCGCCCGCTTCGATCCACTGGGAAGAAGGTTCGATCGCCATCCTGCGTCGCAACTGGAATCGCGACGACGAGCGGATCGCCGTACTCTTTGCCGGACAGACGTGCGAAATCGAACTGGTTTCGTCCAGTCGGGTCGCGGTATCCGGGGCGTGGGGTTTTGAAATTTCCCAGCAGGGCCAGCAGCTCAATCCGGTATCCGACTGGGAATCGAGTTGCTGGTATTCCGACGAAGATGTCGACTATCTGGAGTTGGAGATCGAGTTGACCGGTGATGTCAAACTACAGCGGCAGATCGTGCTCGCCCGCGAAGACCGGTTTTTATTTCTCGCCGACACCCTGACGAGCACGCATTGTGGCGGTTTGGAATATCGGACGGTTTTGCCCTTGGCTCCGAATGTCGAATTCCTCGGAGCCGAGGAGAGCCGCGAGGGGTTTTTAATGTACAACCCTGCGGCGACTGCGAGCGGGAAATCTGCTACTTCGGCTCGGCCGCTGGCCCAGGTGATGCCGTTGGGGATGCCGGAATGGCGAGCGGAGCAACACCACGGCGAGCTGAAGGCAATTCCGGCGGGTCTCGAACTTCGGCAAAGCATCGCGGGACAACGCCTTTTCGCCCCGTTGTTTATCGACCTTGACCGCAGCCGATTCCGACGTCGCATGACCTGGCGCCAACTCACCGTGGCCGAATCGCTTGCCACCGTGCCGCCGGAAACGGCAGTCGGTTTTCGCGTTGCCATCGGTAAAGAGCAATGGATCATTTACCGGGCATTGGGCGGCAGAGCCAATCGCACGTTGTTGGGCCACAACCTCGCCACGGAATCGCTCATCGCCCGATTCGGCAAGAACGGTGAAATTACGTCGATCGTCGAAATTGAATAGCCCAGCAATTTATTCTGGGGAAGAGGATCAGCGAAACCGAAAGTCCCGGGACGATTGAAACTTGAATTTTGGACGGTACCGGCTTCCGCTCAATCGTCCCTATAGGACGGCGAACCATGACAACTTCTGTAGAACAACGAGGGAGTAGCCCTTGTTGTTACACACATCTTTTGGACCCCATCATCGCTGACCCAAACGGTGCGGGAAAAACGACTTTTGCCCGCTCGTTTCTACCTGCGGAGGCGCAGCGGAAGGGCGCAAGCCTGTAGCGGAAGGGCGCAAGCCCTCCGGTTCCTGCAGCGGAAGGGCGCAAGCCCTCCGGTTCCGCTGAGTTTCCCCCCAACTCACCGGACGGCTCGCGCCGTGCCGCTAATGCAAATGCGGACGACCGCCGCGACTACATGCTCTCCTTCCTCTTCCTGCGCTACCTCTCGGATAATTACGAGACGGCGGCGAAGAAGGAGCTGGGACGCGATTACCCTACAGCGGAAGGGCGCAAGCCTGTAGCGGAAGGGCGCAAGCCTGTAGCGGAAGGGCGCAAGCCCTCCGGTTCCGCTGAGTTTCCCCCCAACTCACCGGACGGCTCGCGCCGTGCCG
>JANXQG010000437.1 GCA_025356915.1 Planctomycetota bacterium
TGGCAACATGCTATACTCGGCCGTCAACCAGCCTCGTCCCTTGCCCTTGAGCCAAGGAGGCACCTCCGCTTCGACCGCGGCACAGCAGAAGACGCTTGGGCGACTCTGGTGCTGGTAGCGTGCCTGTTTCTTATTTCGCGATCTTAATCATCTCGCCTACTTTGCGGAGGGTTTCAATGTCGATCTTACGGAGTTTGCCTTCATAGTCGGGGCCTACGTCTAACGAAAAAATATTGCCGTACTTGACGGCACCGCGATACTCGCGGTAAATGGTCTCGGCCGCAATGCAGAGATTATCGTGCTTGGGGAGCGAATAGAACCACATGGCGCCCCCCTTATGTGGAGGTAAAATTGGGTAGGTAAATTCGCCCACCAGAAAACCTTTTACTGGTCCGGAATGCTGCATCTCGCCGGCACGCAAGTCCGTGCCGTCGCCAGATCGGCCACCATTGCAGCCTACAAAGCAGCCGGGCTGAAAGCTCTTAACCCAGGCATTCAATTCCTTGTGCGCGATGCCGGAATGACCGGCCGCGCAGTCCATCCAGAAGAATTCGATGGGACCATACTGCGTGCAAAGTTCCCTAAGTTGGTCCTTGACCCTGGCCGGATCTTGGCCCGTGCCGCCACCTTGGCCGTCGTGGGCACCGGGAAAGGTCCAGTCGCCTTCGGAAAAGTAGAGGGCTAGCTTGATGCCATATTTATCGCACGACTTGCGCAACTCGGCTAGCACATCGCGGCCCAAGGGAGACTTGGTTACCTTGCGGTCGGTGGTCTTCGTATCCCAGAGACAGAAGCCGTCATGATGTTTGGTGAGGAAGAGGATATAACCCATGCCTGCCTCCTTGGCCGTGCGTGCCCATTGATCGGTATCGCAGCCAGTGGCCTTGAAGAAGGCGACATCCTTGACGCCGGGCGTCCACTCCTTGCCGGAAAACGTGCTGAACGACCAGCAGATGAACATACCCCACTTGAGGCTCTTTAGTTCCTCGGCACGTTTTGTCATATCGACAGCGGCTGGCGGTTCGGCATGAATAGGCATGGTGGCCAAGAGGATGGAAAGAAGCAGACACGTTGCGATCGGGCGGGTGTTCATGGTTTAGCTCCTAGATGGAAAGGGAAGGTGGCAAAGCAAACGGTTGAAACTCGATGCTACTATCGTACCTTCATTACGCATCGAAAAGCAATATGGGCCTAAATATGCCGGTTGTCAACACCCTTGTATACTTCCCTTTCATGCAACGGTACACTCTTAGGGTTGCCGAAAGATTTGGGTAAGGACAAGCCATGAATGGCCATGGTCGGCAGCTTGGAACGAAAACTACTTGCGACACTTATTCATCCGCCGATCCCAGGCATGATCGACAAATCTCTCTCGTCGGACTCTTTGACCCGCTATGCTCGCCAGATGCGCTACCCGCATCTGGGCGAAGAAGGTCAGCGCAGCCTTGCTGTAAGCAGGGCGTTAATCTGTGGCTGCGGTGCCTTGGGAAGCCTGCTGGCCAATACGCTGGTGCGGGCAGGCATCGGCAAGGTGCGGCTGGTCGACCGCGATTTTGTCGAATTGAGCTACCTGCACCGCCAGACGCTTTTCGATGAAGCCGACGTTGCCGCCGGTCTGCCGAAAGCTGTGGCTGCGGCCGAGAAGCTTCGGAAGATCAACTCGTCGGTCGAAATCGAGCCAATCGTCGCTCACATCGGCCCGGAGAATGTCGAATCGCTCTGCGAGGGCGTGGAGGTGATTCTCGACGGCACCGACAATTTTGAAACTCGCTATCTCATCAACGATGCGGCAGTCCACCTGAATTTGCCCTGGATCTATGGCGGTTGCGTGGGGGCCGAGGGGCAAACCATGACGATTGTGCCAGGTGAGACCGGCTGCCTGCGTTGCCTGCTGCCGGAGTGTCCGCCACTTGGCAGTACGCCGACCTGTGACACGGCGGGCGTCCTCGCGCCAATCGTCGGCGTGATTGCCTCGATCCAGGCCCAGGAAGCAATCAAGATACTCAGCAGCAATCGCGCGGCCATCTCGCGGCAACTCACGGTCATTGACCTTTGGCAGAACCGATTCCTGCAACTCGATGTCCGCGACCTTCGCGATCGCGTCGATTGCCCCGCATGCAAGCAACGGCAGTTCGTCTGGCTTACCGGGCAGCAAGGGAGCCGGGCCGTAGTGCTTTGCGGCCGCAACGCCGTGCAATTAACACAGCCTGGCCCTGGCGTACCGCTCGATGCGTTGGCCCGGCGGCTGGAAGGCATTGGCCGCGTGACACAAAATGCATTTCTCTTGCGACTGAAGGTAGACGGATTCGAGCTATCGCTCTTCCCCGACGGCAGAGTAATCATCCAGGGTACGGACGACCCTGCGGTAGCGCGAACGGTCTATGCGAAATACATCGGGAATTAAAGTAGGGTGGGCCGTCCCACCCTGAAGCTCGGCCCACCCTATCCCCTATCCGGG
>JANXQG010000468.1 GCA_025356915.1 Planctomycetota bacterium
GCCCAGCCGCCAAGCGGCGCAGGCGCACGACCATGTAAACGGCGGCCGCTGCGACGAATAGCAGCACGAGGATATTTTCGATCGTCGGTGTCATAATGTGCCCTCACCCCCTGCCCCTCTCCCAAAGGGAGAGGGGATGCCTCATAATTGTAACCATGTCCCTAGCTGGTAGGTAACCAAAGCACCAACATACGCCAAGCCGGTCATGTAGGTGAATGCAAAGACCGGCCACCGCCAACTGTTCGTCTCCCGCCGGATCACGGCCAGCGTCGCCGCGCATTGCGCACACAATGCGAAAAAGACCATCAACGACAGTGCCACGGGGAGCGTGAACACTTGGCGGGGAGGTTCCTCGTCGTCCCAGACGGCTTGCCTAAGGCGGTCTCCCAACACCCCGCGGCCTCCATCCGACTTGGTGTCGAATTTTTTGCCCAGTCCATAGACCACGCCCAACGTGGCAACGACGACTTCCCTCGCTGGAAACGAGGCGATCACGGCACAGCCGATCCGCCAGTCCCAACCCAAGGGACGAACGACCGGCTCGATCGTTTTGCCCATCACGCCGAGTACGCTGTGTTGCTGATACTTGGCCGCGATCTGATTGTCCAACTCGGTCAGTATCTGTTGGTATTCGGCCCGATTCTGACTATCTTCAGGGGTCAACTTCATCTCGGCCTCCAGCTTCTCCTTCTGTTGCACCTCCTGTTGCACGACGCGGGGATTGTGCGGATAGTAAGCGGCAGCCCAAACCACGATGGAAATGGCCATGATCAACGATCCGGCCGTTCGTAGGAAGATCCATGCCCGCTCAAACACGCGCATCACCACGGTTCTCGGCGAAGGCCACTTGTAGCTCGGCATCTCCATCACGAAGGGCGGCGTAGCGCCGCGAAGGATCGTCCGCTTCAGCACCAGGGCCACCAGCACCGCGGCAACGATTCCCAATACGTAGAGCGAGGCCAACGTAAGCCCCTGCAAACTGACCGTGCCTCCGAGATACATCGTCCCGGGGACAAAGGCTGCAATCAGCAGGGCATAGACGGGCAAACGAGCCGAGCAGGTCAACAGAGGGGCAACAAGAATTGTCGTCAGCCGGTCTCGCTCGTTATCGATCACTCGCGCGGCCATGATGCCCGGCACGGCGCAAGCGAACGACGACAGCATCGGAATGAACGACCGGCCGCTCAGGCCCGCACGGACCATCACGCGATCCATCAGAAAGGCGGCCCTGGCCATGTAGCCGCAATCTTCCAGCAGGGCGATGAAGGTAAACAGAATCAGAATTTGCGGCAGGAATTGCACAACCCCGCCTACACCACCGATCAAACCGACGGCCAGCAGGCTCCGCAATGCGCCTTCCGGCATGAGCGATTCGACGGATCCCCCCAGCCAATCGAAACCTGCGCCGATCGTGTCCATCAGCGGTCGCGCCCAGACGAAGACTGATTGGAAAACCATGAGCATCACCACCGCGAAGACAATCAGACCCCAGACACGATGCGTGAGCACTCGGTCGATGCGGTCGGTGGCCGTGACGGCGAAGGTTTTTGGCGCGGACACCACGCCTTGCAGCATCGAGCGTGCCCAAGCGTAGCGAACCGTCGTTTCCATGGCCGGAATCGGGCAGCCCCCGGCCTCGACGCGTTGGCGAGCCGACCGCAGCGAGTCGAGAAACTGCTCATCGGCATTGGGCAGAAGTGTATTCTGGAAGTATCCGCTGGTATCCAAGAGCAATCGCCGCACCAGTGCCAGCGGAAGCTGCTGCGCAGGTTCTTTGGAAAGCGGAAGCTGATCCCTCTCCGGAAGAGGGCCGGGGTAATGACCACTTTTCTGCAAACCACCCTCACCCCCTGCCTCTCTCCCAGTGGGAGAGGGCGGATCTTCGGACCGCCTCTCATAGGCCGCCGTATGGCCACCTTGGGTGGCCAAAAGAAATTGCAGTTCACGGACTTCTTTTTCAAACACCTCGGGAAAGAGCGAGGCACCGG
>JANXQG010000488.1 GCA_025356915.1 Planctomycetota bacterium
CACCCTACTTCTCACACCGCTGCTGCCGCCAGCTTTCCATTCAATTTTGCCGTCAACACGGGCATGGCGGCGACCAACTCTTTGCCAAAACCAAGCTTCTTCGGGTCCAGGCCGAAGGCAATGCCGAGAATCTGCGTGAAGTAGAGGATCGGCAGGTTGAATTGCGTGTTAAAGTGGCCATTCACCCGGGCTTGGTAACCGTCCATGTTCAATTGACACATCGGACACATGCAGAGGATCATGTCGGCATGGTAATCCTGGGCACTTTGCAGCAACCGGCGGATAAGCTCGAATGCCTGCGGTTCGCTGATCTGCGTCATGTGCCCGCCGCAGCAGTGGGCCTTGACCGGGTAGTCAACCACTTCCGCGCCCAGCCACTTCAAGAGATTGTCCATCATCATCGGGTATTCGGTGCTATCGCAACCCTTGATCGGGCGAACAACCTGGCAACCGTAATACGGGGCAACCCGCAGCCCGGTCAGCGGTCGCACCACCTTATCTCGCACGGCGCGCTCGCCGATGTCGTCGTGGATCACGTCGAGCATGTGGCGGACAACAACCCGGCCGGGATCATAGTGCAGACCGCCAGCGGCCAAGCACTGGTTGATCTTCACGCCCATTTCCGGAAAATCGGACATTAGCCGATCGGTCTTCTTCAGATTCAAGTAACAGGCCGCACAAGGGGCGACAAGCTGCTTGATCTGCGGATCGACCAAGGCCAAATTCCGGGCGATAACGGCACAGGCCGTCAATTCGTCCTGGCTAAAGTATTCCGTCGCCCCGCAGCAGTTCCAATCGTCGATCTCCTGGAGTTTAATATCCAGCAGGTCGGCCACTTCTCGGACCGAATGGTCATAAGCAGCAGCGTTGATTTCCAACGAACATCCGGGGTAGTAAGCGTATCGCATGGTGGAAGAAGTTAGAAGTTAGGAGGTAGAAGTTAGGGAGCTAGGAGGTAGGGGGCAGGAGTTAGGAGGTACGGGTTAGGAGGCACGGTTAGGAGGTCAGGAGTTTCCAAATTCTAACTCCTAACTTCTAACTCCTTCTCCTAACTCCTTTCTTCACTAAGTTCTTTTGCTTTCCGAATAATCGCTTGCAACTGTCCTAGGTTCTTAATCTTGGTGGGCGTCAGGGCCATCCGGCCGCGTTTGAACATGGCGAAGCCCATGGGGCCCATCTTCAATGCCTGCAACGGCCGGTTCAGCAGGTGGTAGCTGGTGGCCAAGCCCAACTCGAAGCTTCGTCCGTATTTGTCGACAAAGTCCGTAAAGGCCTTGGCCAGGGCGGGAGCGTCGGTGTCGTGATACAGCCGCTGGGCAATCGACATCCGCTTGAGCGTGTACATGATGTCGGTGATGGGGATCTCTTGCGGGCAGCGGGTTGTGCAGAAGTAGCACGAGACGCAGGCCCACATTGTATTGGCTGAAAGCACTCGCTCGCGCTCACCGGCGTTAATCAGGGCGAATATTGTACGCGGCGTATGTTCCATATCCGCGCCACTGGGGCACGAGCCGCCACAACTGCCGCATTGCAGGCAATGCAACAGTCGCTCCCCACCTGGGGTGGCTTCAATTACCTGCGTGAGGAAGGAATCCTTTTTTCGGACGGTATGTGTGGTCATCGGTGTACTCCGCCGCAGAGTGTATCGGCTTATGAACCCATTGGCTCACTTCGGAACAAGTCCCACCCTGTCTTTAGCAACCAGCGTTCCAATCCGCGGGAAAGTCAGAAGATTCGTCGTAATGAGTTTGTCTTTAAGGATTTACACTTATGCCGCCCAATCGGGTTTCGTTGTGTCACACGGACTGATCCACGGAATATCGTCGCGACATCTCGCGGAATTCCGCGAGATCGAATGGCGAATTGATCTGGAATTCCCCTCCATCTTTAGGGAAAACTGGTATCATGCATGAGGATCAACCTCCCCTGAAAATGATGCGGATCATGGCTGCTGTCGATGCCAAAAGCGAAACGAAGCGCGAGCCAACACCCGGTTACCATCCGCTGGTTATCGTGGTGGTCGCCGTGGCCACAGGCGTGGTCATCGATCGCTATCGGCCACTGCCGGTCGCAGTCTGGTGGACGATTGCCGCAACATGCCTGGGCGGTTGGTTCACGTTATGGCACAAACAGCGGAACATGGCCGCGTCGGTGGTGCTTCTTGTGGCCGGATTGGCAGCGGCTGCGGCCTGGCACCATTGCCGCTGGAATCTGTTCGGCGGCGATGATTTGGGGTTTTTTGCCGGCAGCCAGAAAGAGCCTGTTTGCATTGAAGCCGTCGCCTTACAGAAGCCTCGGGTAATTCCCCTGCCGGAGTTCAATCCCCTGCGGTCGCCGCGAGAGGGTGATGAGATCCGCTTCGAGGTGGAACTGCGGGCCATTCGCGACGGCGATCGGTGGCGTACCGCTTCCGGTCGCGCGGCCATGGTTGTCGAGGGCCTGGTTCCGGATCTGGCTGCGGGCGATCGATTCCGGGTTTTTGCCCATCTACTACCGCCCGAACATGCCATGAACCCCGGCGAGGCCGATCGCGCGGCCCGCGATCGCGGCCGCCGTATCACCAGTCACCTGCGGGTGAATCATCCAGAAGCGATTTCCATGGTCTCGACGGGTTTTGCCTACGGACCCGCGAGACTCTTGGAATCGTTGCGGTTGCGTGGTCTGCGTGTCTTCGCAGATTATCTCCGTCCGCAACAAGCAAGTCTGGCGGCGGCGGTCTTGCTGGGGCTTCGCGAGCAGCTCGATCCGAAAGAAACCGGGGCCTTTCAACTCACGGGCACGATTCACCTGCTGGTTATCGCGGGGCTGCATCTTGGTATTCTTGCCGGTTTTGCCAGCGTGGTTCTGCGTCGGTTGTTGCCGTGGCGATTGGGCCTGCCCGCCGTGGCTGGTTTTACGATCTTCTATATGCTACTGGTCGACGCCGAGCCGCCGGTCGTCCGAGCAACCGTGCTCATTGCAGCAACTTGCGGGGCGGTATACTTCGGCCGTCGCCGTGTCGGTTTCAATGTTTTGGCACTGGCTGGCCTGATCGTACTAGCGATGAATCCGGTCGATCTGTTCAATATTGGGCCGCAGCTTTCCTTCTTGTGTGTCGCCGGACTGATGGCGATGGCATCGTCGTGGTTTGTGACGATGCCAAGCCAGGACATTCTTGATTCGACCCAGCCGCCGATCGAATTGCCAGCCGCGATCGAGAAGCTGCCCGTAGGGCGGACTTTAGTCCGCATTTCTCGCTGGATATTGCCCGAACCGCAGCCAGCCGCAATCGAGAAGCTACTGGAACAAGAGCGTTTCTGGCCTATTCGCTTGCTCAGGTTCGTGGGGCGCGGCCTGCGACACTTGACGCTAGTCAGCGGGACAATCTGGCTCTTGACCTTTCCGCTGGTGATGGCGCGATTTAATATCTTTAATCCGATTGCCGTGGTCATCAACGCGGCCGTTTGGCTTCCGATGGCCGGGGCGTTGGTCAGCGGGCTAGCCCTGTTACTATGTAGCATGATCCCCGGCCCGCTAGCGGCAGTGGGTGCCGAGTTCTGCAATTGGCAACTCGCTGCCGTCGAGTGGCTGGTGCGGTTTGGCCAGCACATACCGTATGGACATAGTTGGGTGCCGGGGCCGGCCGATTGGTGGCTGATTGGCTTTTATGCTGGGCTGGCGGTTTTCACTGCGTTTCCGCGACTTCGTCCACCACTGCGCTGGCGGTTGGTGTTGCTGGGAGTCTGGACGGCAGCCGGCATCATCATCCCTTGGTGGACTACCGATCGCCACGGGCTGCGGTGTACTTTCCTGAGTGTCGGCCACGGCGAGGCGATCGTATTGGAACTGCCTGACGGTCGCACGATCCTTTACGACGCCGGCCGATTGTCGGCACCGACCTCTTGCTGCCGGATCGTCTCGGGCTACCTCTGGTCGCGAGGGCTTATGCACATTGATGCGGTCATACTCTCGCACGCCGACACCGACCACTACAACGCCTTGCCGGAACTACTGGAGCGGTTTTCCGTGGGAAAGGTTTATGTTTCGCCAGTAATGTTCGATCAGCAGAACGAGTCGATCCAATTCCTGCACGACGCGATCGACCAGGCGAAGGTGCCGATTTGCTTGATTGCCTCCAGCGATCGGTTGTCTGGTGGCCCGGACTGCTTGCTCGATATTCTCCATCCGCCGCCACACGGATTGCCGTCAACTTCCAACGCCAACAGTATCGTACTTTCCGTGAAATATGGGGGCAAGCGCGTGCTGTTGCCGGCCGATCTTCAATCGCCGGGCTTGGACGACGTGCTGGCGGAGCGTCCGCTGCATTGTGACATGCTATTGGTACCGCACCACGGCAGCAAGTCGAGCATGCCCGAGGAGCTTTCCGCATGGAGCACGCCCGACTGGTCCGTCTTTAGCGCCGGCAATCGCTACGACACGAGCATGGTCGAAGCGATTTATGCGAAGCACGGCCGCGTGTTGCACACGGCTGACAGCGGGGCCGTAATGGTACGAGTGGATGAGAATGGCCTGAGGGTAGAGACGTTTGTGGGACCAGATTCGGGGCACCCTGAATTTCATTTCCTCGATGCTAAATAACTTGACAACACCACCTCCAATGACTGATCCGTCCGCACAAGAACATAATCGATCCGCTGCTGCCGGCAACCGTGCTTCAGCCGATGAAAGAACTTCTGCAACTCGTCGAGATAAGCCTTCCGCAAGGCACGCGGCTCAGCCAGCAGTTCGGGCATGCCTTCCAAGCCGCGGAAGAGCATCCTCTGATCAAAGGGAAAATCGACCTCGGCCGGATCGAGGATATGCATCAACACAACCTCGTGCCGGCGGTGGCGAAAGTGCTTCAGGCCGGCCAGGATGGCTTCGACGTCGTCCAGCAGATCGCTGAAGAGGATCACGATTCCCCGCTTGCGAAATCGCTCGGCCAGTTCGTGCAAGATTGGCCCGGTGGCCGTCTTCTGTTCGCCGGCCGATCGCTCCAGGACGTGCAGTATCTCCTTCAGGTGCGAGGGGTTGCCACTAGGCCGGACCAAGGCTCGGATCTCGCGGTCGAAGGTTACCATGCCCACGCTGTCTCGCTGCTGGAGAATTAAGTAGGCCAGGGACGCGGCGGCGCACTTGGCGTATTCGAGCTTTGACATGGGGGCCTTGGCACTCTGGTACGACATGCTCTCACTGGTGTCTAGGAGCAGGTTGCAGACAAGGTTCGTCTCTTCTTCAAACTGTTTCAGGCAGTATTTGTCGCTGCGCGCGAGTACTTTCCAGTCGAGATACCGGAGATCGTCGCCGGGCGTGTACTCGCGGTGTTCGGCGAATTCGATCGAGAATCCGTGAAACGGACTGCGGTGCATGCCGGCCACGTAACCCTCGACAACTAGCCGCGCGCGAAGGGCTAGGCCCTGCATGCGGGAGAGAATTGCGGGATCGAGGTACTGGGCAGCGGCCGGCGGCATGGATCACCTTGCCCTGGAAGGAGAATGTAATTTGCAATTATTAATTATCAATTTTC
>JANXQG010000522.1 GCA_025356915.1 Planctomycetota bacterium
ATTCGTGGGATTGCTGGGTGGAATTACTACCTCGGCGTTATTTCACGGTTCGACCATGGCGGAAGGCAAAGGCGGCTGGCTCGGGATACATCTCTACGACAACTTCCCCTCGACCATGGCCCAGAACTTCTGGCTCGCCAGCTTTGCCTTTATCAGTTGCTTCGTGCTGACGCTTGGAATTTCCTTGGTCACCCAGCGCACGAAGAATAACGAGGAACTGAAAGGGCTTGTCTATTCGTTGACTCCGAAGCTCCAGGATCAGGGCGGACCGTGGATTCTCCGACCGGCCGTTCTGGGTACAATTCTCCTTGTGGCCTGCGCGGCCTTGAACTACATCTTCTGGTAGAGCTAACTGAAATTTTACGAGGTGCTGCAATGCTCGATCTTCGTTTACCGATGGGACTCATGTTCTCGCTCGTGGGTACGATGTTGACAATCTATGGCCTGTGTACTTGGGGTGGCGACCAGTATGTTAAGCAGTCGCTCGGCATCAACGTCAACTTGTGGTGGGGCTTGGCACTGTTAACCTTCGGGTTAGCCATGCTCGGACTCGCGCGCTGGGCCGCTGCCGCGGGAAAAGACAAGTAGGAAAGAAGACGGAGTTTACGTATTGACCGCGCAAGTCCAAGACATGCTGCACACGTTCGACCTATTGCCTGAAGGTGACAAGCAGGAACTGGCCAGCGAGATTCTTCGTCGCAGCTTGGCACTCGACATCCCTGCTCTGTCGGACGAGCAACTTGCCGTCGCGGCAGAGGAACTCTTCTTGCAACTCGACCGAAACGAGGCAGCCGATGCCTCCTAGCCCGTTGCGCGGCGAGGTGTGGCTGGTGGACCTTGGCATGGCGGCCAAGACGAACTGACTGCGGTGGAAAACGCCGTTCGCTTCTGGCTGGGACTGTAAGCGAGCTGATTCAATACATTCACAAACATTGCTGGCCGAGCCATTTTGAACCCAGGCCCCCAAATGTTGTGAGTTTATCTTGGCCATGAAAGGGATGCTGGTTAAAGCTCACTCCCAGAATCTGGCTGGCAAAAAAGTCTTCCGAGGGCTACTTCGTATTCTCACCTGTTCCGGTTAGAATATCGGAGAACTTAAGGAAACCAATATGAGAAATGTAATTGCTTTAGTGTTGGGTGGTGGACAGGGTTCGCGGCTTTATCCCTTGACGAAGGTTCGTTCCAAACCGGCCGTTCCGGTGGCCGGAAAGTACCGTCTGATCGACATTCCCATCTCCAATTGCATCAATAGCGGCCTGAACCGGATCTATGTGCTCACGCAGTTCAATTCCGCCAGCCTGCACCAGCATATCCGCAGCACCTATATCTTTGACGCCTTCGATCGCGGGTTTGTCGAAATCCTCGCCGCCCAGCAGACGCAGGACAACGCCAACTGGTACCAGGGCACGGCCGACGCCGTGCGGCAAAATCTGCGCAATATCGAGGAGCCGGGCATCGACTATGTGCTGATCCTCTCCGGCGATCAACTCTATCGCATGGATTTCTGTGAGATGCTCAAAACGCACCAGCAGAGCAATGCTGATGTGACAATCTCCGCCCTGCCGATCGACGGCAGCCAGGCATCCGCGATGGGTATCATGCGGGTTGACGACACGGGCCGGGTGGTGGGCTTCCTAGAGAAACCGAAAACCCCCCAGGAACTCGATCTCGTGCGGACCGACCCAGCGTGGATCGATGCCCAAGGGGTAAAGAGCAAGGGCCGGACCTACCTGGCGAGCATGGGCATTTATTTATTCAACCGCAAGACGCTGATCGACGCCTTGGAAAAGACACCCTATCGAGACTTCGGCAAAGAGGTCTTTCCGGCTTCCATGCGGACACACCGCGTACAGTGCCATTTGTTCGACGGCTATTGGGAGGACATCGGCACAATCAAGTCGTTCTACGAGGCGAACTTGCAGTTGGCTGACACGAACCCGGCGTTCGATCTCTCGGTGCCCGGTGCCCCGATTTACACGCAAGGACGGTTCCTGCCACCGTCGCGGATTGATCGGGCGACGATCTGCGGCAGTCTCGTGGCCGACGGATGCCGTATCGAGGAAGGTGCCGTGGTGGAAAACAGCATCGTCGGCCTCCGTTGCGTGATCGGCCGCAATGTTACGATCCGCAATTCAATCCTCATGGGCCACGACTTCCACGAGATGCCGCACGAAATTGCGGCCGGCGCGGCTGCGGGCATCACGCCGCTTGGCGTCGGTGCCGGATCGCACATCGAAGGCGCGATCATCGACAAGAACTGCCGCATCGGATGCAACGTCCGCGCGATCAACAGCCGCGGCATCGAAAACAGCGAAGAAACGCCCTTCGGCATGATCCGCGACGGCATCTTCGTGGTAGCCAAGGGAACGACTTTGCCCGACGGGTGGGCACTGGAAGAGTAAGCCCCTCACTTCGCCCCGACGGGTAGCGTGGTGCTGAGGTAAACTCGTACGGCAACGTCGGTCTCGGAATATAGCGATCCTTTGCTTTCCTGCGCGTTGGCCGGCAGGACGGATAACCGCAACCGTTCTGGCTCAATCTTCAGCGAGGTAAAGAGCTCGGCCGTCTGACGGCAACGGGCGTAACAGAGTTCCCAGCGGTCGCGGAACAAACAGCCCGGCGGCAGCGGCTGATTCGAGGCCGTGGCCACGATTTCGACCTGCTGTGGCTTGCCGGCCAACTCCTCGGCAATTTTTTGGATCGAACCGCCTTGACCGGGGACAAGATCGGTGGTCGCTTTATCGAAATAGACCATGCCGCCGATGGCGATCAGGTCGCCCTGACCCGGCACACGGATCCTCGCTTTTTCCATCTTCAAAACGCGGACCGTCCCGCCCGGATCTCCCACTGCGGGCGTTGGAGCGGGGCTACCCCGGCCCTTGCCGCCGCCAGGCAGCAGCGCGTTGCCAGGCATCAAGCTCCAACTCATGAACGGTTTCCACTTGGGTCCAAAGCGGTACTGTAGTGATTCCATCGCCACCTGCTGCTGCTGCGATCGCTTCCCTTTTGCCGCCTCGCCCGAGGCAATGGAAAACATGACCACGAAGAACGACATGACGATGGTGATCATGTCGGCGTACGAGACCATCCACTCCGGAGCGCCTTCAGGTTTTTCCTCGGGGATTTCTCGCATTGCGATTAACTGGCTTGGGCATAGGGCCGTTCGCGGAATCGTGGAGGCAGGAACATGTCGAGCTTCTGCCGGACCACGCGCGGATTATCGCCCGCTTGGATCGCCAGCACGCCGCGAATGATGATCTGCCGGGCTAGCAGTTCCTCATGACTCAGGTAACTCAATTTCTCGCCTAGGGGAATGCAAATCAGGTTGGCCAACAAAGCACCGTAGAGCGTGCCAATTAGAGCAATGGCCATCGAGGGACCGATCGTGTCGGGGCTATCGAGGTTCCCTAGCATGAGGATCAAGCCCAAGAGCGTGGCGATCATCCCAAAAGCCGGTCCGCAGCGTCCGACCAGTTCCACGATCTTCTTGGCCTCGCGGTGTCGAGCCGCCCGAGTTTCGATCTCGTCGTTCATGATCTCGGTGACGACCTCGGATCGTGTGCCGTCGACGATCAGTTGGATCCCCAAGGCAATGAAAGGATCGCGGATTTCTCGGGCCTTAGCCTCCAGGGCGAGCAGTCCGTCTTTTCTGGCCAATTCCGCCAACTGTACGAGTTCGTTGATCAGTTCCGAAGGTTCCTCCAGCCGACTGAGAAACGGCTTCTTGAGGATGGAAAAGAGGTTTTGCAGTTGTCGAGACGGAAAGCCGATGAGCGTCACCGCGGCCGCCCCGCCAAATACCATGAGAAGCGCAGGTGGGTCGATGAACGTGTTGAGCGAGGTTTTCGTCTCCCCAAGCACCAAGACGCCACCCATCGAGGCAAAACCCAGGATCAGCCCAACGATTGTGGTCCATTCCATATAGTTGACTCCTGCACGAAGGTAGTTTGCGCAATCCGTGCGTTACAACCTATATCGTGAGAATCTCCATCGAGATTTGGTACTATCGGCACAGACGGAAATCTCAGCGGGAACGGCAGGATCGAAGGAGTCGCTAAAGTCAGTGCATTTTAACGTGGCTACTGGACTGACCTAGATTATTCATCGTAGGGAGGGTGAGGCACGGAAACTCAATCGCAGTGGTGCGTTGCGCGAACCGGTCTAATCGAGATCCTCGCCCGAAAACATGGACCTGACCCCTTCGCGTTGGACTTTGCATTCTCCAGTCTTACCCGGTGCGTCAGGATTTCGGCCCAAGCCCGGCGATACACTGGTCCTCGCGGACCACTTTGCGTGGTCCGCCGTCCAGGCCCGTAGACCAGTCATGGGGCGGCACAATCTGCTCGAACGGATCGAGGATTCCCAACTTGCCGGCGCGGTCGTGGATCAATTGCCAACCGCAGTCGATATTCGCGTTGACTTCACATTTGCCGCCGCGCGAGCCACCGCAAGGACCGTTCAGCAGATGTTTGGCACAGCGCGTGATAGGACAGATTCCCGCGAACTCGCCAAGAAGGCAATTGCCGCAGCCGGAGCATTTCTCCGTCCACACGCCCTGCGACTCCAAGATGCCCATGAATTGCGTGTTCAGCCCAGGATAGACCGCGATATTGGAGAATCGTTCGGCCAACGCTTGGACGCCGGCACCGCAACCGAGTGAGCAGATCGCATCGTACTCGGGAGCCCGCTGGGCCAGGATATCGATGAAAGCGTCTTCGCATTGCCGCTCGATCGTACACTCGTCCACGACCACATCATGATGCTGCAGGCGTAGTGCCATGCGCAGCGCGGACCCGAGGATGCCCACCTCGCGTTCGCCGCCGGCCAGGCAGACCGTCACACAGGTGCCGCATCCCACCAGGAGCACGCGGCGGTGATTCTTAACCATGTCCCGGATTTGGGGAATCTTTTTGCGATCGGCAACTATCATCGTTTGTCTCCTGCCAACATGGCCTCGGCCTGTTGGTTCATTTCCTGGACGCCCCGTTCGATACGTGTTGGGTCGGGCCGCAAAGGGCTCGTCCCAAACCGCTTGAGGCGTTCCACCATTGTTGTCACAATTTCTGCAAAACGGGGCCCCTCGGCGGAAGACAGGTTGAACATCTCCAACCGCTCCGGTTCAAGGCCGATCTCGGCGAGCAACTTACGAGCGCGTTCGACCCGCCGCCTGGCCCGCAGGTTGCCTTCAAGGAAGTGACAGCCTCCTTCGAGGCAGCCGGCCACGATCACCCCGTCAACTCCGCGCTCAAATGCGGCCATCAGATAGTTCACTTCCAGTTTTCCCGTGCATGGGAGTCGCAGCACGCGGACGTTGCCCGGATACTGTAGACGCATCGACCCAGCCAGGTCGGCTGCGGCATACGCACAGTAGTGGCAACACATTGCGAGGATCAAAGGTTCGTCGGCCATGATTTGTTCTCTGTCAACTCTTGTGCCAGCGCGGTGGCGCAACGCCGACTTGTTCCGGGTAAAGGGGCAACAATTTCGAGTCTCCAAAACCCTCGCCCAGCAGGCCGCCGACGGCCGCCAACACCTGGGCGTCCAGGTAATGCCGTAGCGAAATGGCCTTGGCCGGACATTCAGCCGTGCAACTCCCGCAGCCCATGCAAACCGACCCTTGTACCTCGGCCTTGTTAAACTCGTTGACCTTCGGTGCTATGTAAGGGCAAACGTGAACGCAGGTCATGCAGGAAATGCACTTATCCGGATCGACCCAAGCGATCTGACCGCTGACGGACATCTGTTTCCGTGCCAGGATCGACGCAGCCCGGCCAGCCACTGCGTTGGCCTGCGAAATGGTCTCGGTGACGAACTTGGGCGCGTGGGCCGTGCCGCAGAGGAACAACCCCTCGCTGGCGAAATCGACCGGGCGAAGCTTCATATGGGCTTCGAGGAAAAATCCGTCGGCATTCAGCGGTACGCGCAGCAACTCGGACAGCTCGCCACGGTCGGCGCGGGGCGTCATCGGGGCGGCCAGGACGACCAACTCCGCGTCGAGTTGCAAATCGCGACCCAACGACGGCTCGCGGACTCGCACCCGCAAATGGCCGTTGACATCGAGTTGCGGCGGTTGTTCTGGCTCGTAGCGGACGAAGAGAACCCCTTTTTCCCTCGCTTCGCGGTAGGCCGCCTCGCGGAAGCCATAGGTTCGCATGTCGCGATAGAGCACGACAATTTGTGCTTTTGGGAACCGGTCTCGCAAGTGCAAGGCGTTCTTGACTGCAGCGGTGCAGCACACGCGGCTGCAATAGGGCCGCTCGGTGTTCCGCTGCTCCACGCACTGGATCATCACGACCGTCGCCTTGTCGGAGAGTTTAAGGGTTCCCTGGTAAAGCTGGTCGGTCAGTTCGAGTTGCGTCAGCACGCAAGGGCTTTGGCCATAGCCGAAACTTTGCGGCTTCTGTTCGGTAGCACCGGTGGCAACGACGACCACCCCGTGCTTCACGGTCACCAAGTCGTTCTTGGTGCGCAGCGCGGAGGTGAATCCACCGACGTGGCCTTCCACCTTGGTAACGCTCGTGTTCCGATGCACGGAAATCTTCGGGTGTTCCTCGACTCGCTCGATCGTTCGGTCCAAGAACGCTCGGAGATCCTCGCCATCGAGCGTTTCGTGCAACTGGCGGACCGTGCCGCCGAGTTCGCCGGATTTCTCGACCAGGTGGACCAGGAAGCCTTGCTCGGCAATCGCCAGCGCGGCAGTCATGCCGGCAATTCCTCCGCCGACGATCAACGCCGCGTTGTTTACCGGGACCGACGCTTCACTTAGCGGCATCAAGCAGGCCGTGCGGGCCACCGCCATGCGGACCAGGTCGATCGCCTTGTCGGTCGCTCGCCCCGGCTCGCCCGAGTGAACCCACGAGCATTGGTCGCGGATGTTGGCCATTTCCAACAGATAGGGATTCAGGCCGGCATCGCGCAGGGTGTCGCGGAAGATGGGCTCGTGCGTTCGCGGCGTGCATGAGGCCACGACGATGCGATTCAATCGGTGGGCAAGGATATGATCCTTGATGTGGGTCTGCGTATCGTCGGCGCAGGTATAGGTGTTGCTTTCGGCGACGACGACGTGGGGTAAGTCCCGGGTCCGTCTGACGACCCGCTGGACGTCGACCACCGAGGCAATGTTGCTGCCGCAGTGACAAATGAACACGCCGATCCGAGGCGGCTCGTCCGTGACGTCGCGTTGCGGTGGATAGGTTTTGGTCCGCACGCGCGTTCCGCGCGCGGGGGCCAAGAGGGCCATGGCCCGGGCCGCGGCCGCACTGGCCTGCATGACCGTGTCGGGAATGTCCTTCGGCTCCTGGAACGCGCCGCCCACGAACACGCCGGCACGCGACGTGTCCAACGGACACAACTCACGCGTCTTGGCGAAACCCCAGCGGTTCAGCACGACGCCCATTTGCTGGGCTTGCTCCTGCAAGGTTGCACTCGGTTCCAGCCCGAGCGAGAGCACGATCATGTCGAACTCGTCTTCGGTCTGCTTCATATCACCGTCAGCATAGACCACGCGCAGGTTCTGAGTGTCGGGCATTTCGTAGGTGCGAGAAACGAACGACCGTATGAAATGCACTCCCAACTGATTCTTGGCCCGGTCGCAGTAGCGGTCGAAATCCTTGCCGAACGCGCGAAGATCGAGGAAGAAGATGGTCACGTCGAGGCCCGGCTCGTGCTCCTTGGCCAAAATAGCTTCTTTGGTGGCGGCCATGCAACAGACCGAGGAGCAGTACTCGTTGTCGCAGCCCGTGTCGCGCGAGCCGATGCACTGGATGAACGCAAGCCGCTTGGGCGCACGGCCGTCGCTCGGGCGGCGGACGTGTCCCTGGGTGGGGCCGGAGGCCGAGAGCATCCGCTCGAACTGCACGTTGCTCAGCACGTTCGGCGCGAAACCGAAGCCGAACTCGCCGCGTCGTGTCGCGTCGAACGCCTCGAAGCCTGGCGTGAGAACGACGCTGCCCACTTTGAACTGAAGGGTCTCTTCGGATTGCTCATAATCGATGGCGCCGGCCTGGCAGACATTGCTACAGAGCCCGCACTGGTCCGTCTTGAAATGGATGCAGTTTTCGCGATCGATCACCGGCACGCGCGGCGAGGCCTGGGGATGGGCCAAGTCGATGCAGGGGCGGGCGGTGAGAAACTTGTCGAACCCCGTTACGTGCGGTTTCAACCGCCGCTTGGTGATGGTGCGCAGGTCGATCGCGCCGGTGGGGCAAACGAACGCGCAAGCACCGCACGCTTGGCACTGATCGGTGGTCCGATCGAAGGCGGTGGAGATTTCGCGTGCCGCGCCGCGGCCAATAAAATTGATGGCGCCGCGGCCCATCATTTCGGTGCATACCCGGGTGCATAGCCCGCAGAGAACACACTTACCCTCGGCGACCAGTTGGAAGGGCGTTTTCTTCACGCCGAGCCCGGCGGCCAAATCAGCCAACTCGCGCGAGTCGGGTGCTTGGGCGAGGAGCAACTCCAAAATCGTCTGGCGGGCTTCCTTGACGTTTTCGGTTTCGGTGTGGACGACGAGGTTGTTTTCGACCGGCTGGCTGCACGAGGCGACTAACTGTCCACCGCGCGGCGTTTCGATTTCGACCAAACAGACGCGGCACGCCCCGTAAGGCGACAGCCCACGATAGTTACACAGGGTTGGGATCACCACGCCCATTTGCCGTGCGGCGATAAGGATCGTCGTGCCACGGGGGACGTTCGCCGTGCGACCGTCCACGTTAACCAGTAGCAGATCTGATGCGGTTGCGTCCATCGTCAGCCCTTTACCTTATCTTCCTCGTCCTATGCGGCAGACGCCGGCCGGACATTTTTTGTCGCGAATGTGCGTTTCAAACTCCTCGCGGAAGTGCGTCAGAGTGGTCAGTAGGGCATTGGATCCCATGCTGCCCATGCCGCAGAACGCCGCCGATCGCACGGTCTTGGCCAAGCGTTCCAAGAGGGATAAATCGGCAGGGGTGCCCTGACCCTCGGAAATCCGCCCGAGCAGGTGCGACATCTGCTTGCTTCCCTCGCGGCACGGAACGCACTTGCCACAGGACTCTTCAAGGAAAAATCCGACCAGAAACCGCGCCATGTCGACCATGCAGGCACGGTCGTCCAGCGCGATGATCCCCCCGGTGCCTATCATAATCGTCTCGCCATCGCGGTCTTCGGTATCGATGGCCAGATCGAGCAACGAGGGTGGAATGCAGCCGCGCGAGGCACCGCCGGCCTGCAACCCCTTCAACGGGCGGTCGCCGACGATCCCGCCGCCGATGTCGTAGATTAGCTCGCGGAGAGTAATGCCGAAGGGGACTTCCACAAGTCCAGCGTTTTTAACACAACCTTCCAGCGAGAAGATCGTTGTGCCCGGAGTACGCTTGGTACCCATTTTGGCATACCAGGCGGCGCCCCGGGTGATGATCGGCGCGACACTGGCCCAGGTTTTGACGTTGTTCACGACCGTAGGCTTTCCCCAAAGCCCTGCGGTCACCGGATACGGCGGCCTGTTGCGAGGCTCGCCGGCATGGCCTTCAAGCGATTCGATCAGGGCAGTTTCCTCGCCGCAGATGTAGGCCCCAGCACCGCGGCGGACCGTGACGTGGAACGACCAGGGCGTACCGAAAATATTCTCGCCCAAAAGGCCGTGCTTTTCGGCCTCGTCGATTGCATTCTCAAGGATCTCGATGGCTAGCGGGTACTCGTTGCGGACGTAGATAAAACCCTCGGTGGCACCGATCGCGTACGCGCCGATGAGCATTCCTTCCAGAACGGCATGGGGATCGCTCTCCAACACGGTGCGGTCCATGTAAGCGCCAGGCTCTCCTTCGTCGGCGTTGCAGACCACGTATTTGCGGTCGGCGGCGGCCTGCCGGGCGAGACGCCATTTCTGTCCCGTGGGAAATGCGGCACCGCCGCGGCCTCGAAGACCCGACTCGGCGACAGCGTCGATCACCGCGTCCGGCTCCATTTGCACCAACGCTCGGAAGGCCCCGCGATAGGTGCCGCAAGCGATCGTTTCATTCAACGAGTTGGGGTCGATCAAACCGCAGTTCCGCAGGATGACCTTTTTCTGACGGCTTTCAAAATCGAGCGCGGACCAGCGAGGTATGCCCTTCAGCCCGACGGATTGCTCCGAATACGTCCGCACTTCTCCGGTCGAGACCAATTCTTCGTTGTGGAAGTGTCCCAAGGCCCAGGCCGGCTGGAGGTCGCCGCTCTTGGCGTAGCCGGCAATCAATTGGCGGGCTTTTTCCGGAGTCATGTTGCCATAACTGATCCGAAGCCCGCCGGGCAACACCAGATCCAACATTGGCTCGCGCCCACAGAACCCGATACAGCCCGTTCGGCAGACAACGGCGTCGAGGCCAAGTTCCTGGACAGTGCTGCTTGCGGCCGACTCAATCTCGCGGGCGCCCACGGCGACTCCGCAACTGGCCGAACCGACCAGCACCTTCAATCGCTGGGGATGGCGCGTCGCCTCGCCGGCGGCCTGGGCCCGATCGAGGTCTGATGAGTTGCGAATGGGGGCGCTCATGTGAATTGCTCCAAAATTTCCGCAACGCGGTCGATGTTAACGCGGGCAAAGCTGCGGCCGGCGATTTTCATGGCGGGCGACAACGCACACAGCCCCAGACAGCGCACCGTCCGCAAGGTGAACCGTCCCGATTTGTCGGTCTCGCCCGGACGGATACCCAGTTCCTTTTCCAGCCGTTCCCCCAACTCCCGCGATCCGCGCGAGTGACACGAAGTTCCCTCACAGACCTCGACAACGTGGCGGCCCACCGGTTCGAGCCGAAAACGGTCGTAGAAACTGGCCACCCGCAATATTTCGGCGATCTTAACTCCCCACGAATATGCCAGATGCTCCAGAATGCGTTTTGGCAGGTAGCCGTAGGCCTGGTCAATCTCCTGCAAGACGGGCATCAGGCTGCCGAGTCCACCCTCGTGACGCGCGAGGATGCCTCGCAGCTTGATGGCGTCGGATTCGTTGAGCGGCTCGCTAGGTTGGAACGGCGGCGGACTCTCGGCCGTGTTGCGGACTGGACAGACCGTCCAGCAATCGCCGCAACCGGTGCATTTCTCCGACTTCACGCTGCGGGGACGTTTTCGTACCTTGACGCTGAAATGGCCGGCCTCGCCGTCCAATGCCGTCACGTCGGCCATCGTCAACACGTCGATGTTGTAGTCCCGCACGCACTCAACCAGTTTCGGCGAGATGATGCACGTGGCGCAGTCGCCCGTAGGAAAAGTCTTATCCAGGCGAGCCATATTTCCACCGATGCTCGGGCTCTCCTCAACCAGATATACGCGGAAACCGGCGGCCGAAAGATCGAGCGACGCTTGGATGCCGGCAATGCCGCCGCCACACACGAGAACCGCGCCAACTAGTTCCTTCGTATCGCCATTGCCGTTGCCGTTGCCGTTGCTATCGCCGTTACCGTTGGCCGACGGTGCAATGGCTGCTTTTTGTTTTGCGGTCATGGGTTTCCTCCCGTCGAGGCGACGGTCGCCGGTCGGCGATCGGCCAATAACGAACTGGCGCTAACGCTCTGGGCGCCAATGCCCAATTCCTTGTTGGAGAGTCCCAAAGCAAGCCCCAGGAGTTGCGTGATATAGAGGACGGGCGTTTGGGGAAGGTCGCCGTGCGATTTAATTGCGTCGCTTTGGCGCAAATCAAGATTCATCTGGCACAGAGGGCATGCAACGGCAATGCAATCGGCCCCTGCCCGACGGGCCATCGAGAGCAACTTGTGGCCCAGGCGGCCGACAACCGAACTGCGAGTCATCGAAAGGCTTGCCCCGCAACATTCCGTCGCGAACGGCCAGGCGACCGGCTCCGCGCCCATCGCGGTCACGAGGTCGTCCATGCAGGTTGGATGCTCCGGGTTGTCGAACGCTACGATCTCGGGCGGGCGCGTCAGGAGGCAACCGTAGTAGCAGGCAACCCGTAGCCCTTCGAGCGGCCGCGCCACCCGCGCACGCACCTGCTCCACTCCAAAATGATTCACCAGCACGTCGAGTACGTGATGAATCTCGACCTGGCCGTTGTAGGGCTTGCCCGTAATCCGCTCGGTCCGCTGGCGTTCCTCGGCTTCGTTGCGAACTTTTTGATTGGCGGTTCGTAGGCGGGCGTAGCACGAGGCGCAAGCCGTCATCACGGGCAGGCCCATCGCTTCAGCCTTCTGTAGATTGAGCACCGGCAACGCCACGGCCAACGAAGCGCTGCTGGCGTGGGCCGGCGTTGACCCGCAGCAAACCCAGTCGGGAATATCGACCAATTCGATTCCCAGCGCGCGGCACGTCGCACGCGTGGATCGGCCGAAATCCCACGCCGTCGCATCCAGGCTGCAACCAGGGAAGAACGCGTATTTCATGGTCGTTTTTCCTCCTCTTCAGCCCGACGAAACACTTCGCGGACTTCCCCAGCGCTACCGCTTCGATTGGGCAACAAAGGGAGTTTTCCTTTGGCCAACATCTGCGGGACTTTGTCCATGTCCGAGAACAGATCGCCGGTGCGGAGTTTGTAGAGGGTCATCATGCCCATCTCGAACACTCGGCCATGCCGCCGCACACTGCCCAGGAAGCTGCGGTTGAACTGCTTGCCGTGGGCGTCGGGCAACGTCACCTGGCGATCGATCGCCATGATGCGCAGGGCGTCCATGGTAGCGGCAACATCGATGCTTTGCGGGCAGCGCGTCGTGCATGCTTCGCACGAGGCACACAGCCAAATCGCCTGCGACCCAAGCACTTCGCTCTCCATTCCGAGATGCACTAGACGCATCACTTGGCTGGGCAGGAAATCCATCTCCGGGCCGATCGGGCAACCCGTGCTGCACTTGTGGCATTGGAAACACGCACTGACGGGAGTGCCGCTCCGGTGCTCGACCTCCATGGCCAACTCGCTACCGTTCCATTGAATTGTATTGGCCATCGCTATTCCCCCATTCCTTCCAACTCGGCTTCAAGCTCGGCGTCTTTGCGGGGCAACACCTTGCGGTAAACCACATGCGGCGAGGCCGGAATCCCGTCCACCGTCAGGAGATCGCGGTCGATGCGGACCCCGAACAGACGCTCATTCTCTTTCAGATAGGGCAACATGAGTTTCCAATCAGCGGCGGAAAGCGTGCGGTAAGCCCCGCCGTTAAGTTGTTCCTCGACCAGCGTGCGATGCGGATCGCGGATGAAGATTGCCCCGCCGGAGGCCAGCGAAAGCAGGTTGTTGCCGGGATAGGGCATTTCCAGCGGACAAAGTTGCCCTTCATAAGGGTCGTACTGAAGGCCGTTGACGATGGCGAATCCGCCGCCATTGTGCGGATTGCCCGCCATGAACGATTCGGCCAGAAAATCGAGCGCGGTGCCGTTGATGACCACCCGCGGCGAACCGACGGCGTTAATCATCGGTCGGCCGGCGGCGTTGCCCATCACATACATCTCGCCCCCTTTGGCGCCGTAAAGGAAAGTCTGTCCAACGTCGCCGTAAACGACCAATTTTCCGCTCTTGCTGATCTGGCAGAGCTGGTCCTGGGCATTCCCGTGGACGTAGATTTCGAGGCCGTCCATCCCGGAACCAAGATAGTCCCCCGCGTTGTCGTAGCAGTCGATCCGCAACCCGTTGGTGCGAGGCCCGAATCCCGCCCCGTGGAATCGCGTTCCGCGGGAGTTGAAATGGATCAGCCGTTTCCAGCCGAAGTGATAGGCTTTCACCCCCAGGGTCGAATCGCAGTCCTCGCCCTCGGGCTGGAAACCGCGCGCGTCGATTAGCAGTGTGGTTTCGTCGGTCCGTGGTCCGCGCAAGCGGTCACGAGTGGCCCAATTGATCCGTACGTGGGTTGAATGGCCGCCCTCGTCGCAAAGCGGTTGCCGCTGGAAGATTTGTTCCAAGCTGTTGCGGAGAATGGTCAATACGGAACTACGTTTCTTGTCGCCGGTCGGATAACGGCGACCGATCGCCATCGTTAGAACCTCGATACCGAAGGCCGGCATGGTATCGGCCGTTCGTCCGGCCAGTTCCTCGGTAAACCAGCGGAGGCGGTCGTACGACATGGTCGGCAACCGGTCGCGAAGATGCGAGAACAACCCCTCGGCATCTTCATCGCGCAACGATTGCTCCAGCACCGCGGTATCTTCGTCGGATTTAGCCGAAGCGGCCGGCGGAATCGAGAGATTGCAGTGTACTTGTCCATGCGACGTGGCCACCGAACCGCCGAACTTATTGGTGATGCGAAGACTATACTCCGGTTGCGCGGACGGCACATGGCGCGTGCCTGAACCATCGCCGTTGCTCGGCGAAACCGTCAGCTTGAATGCCCCGCCGTCGGAATAACTTCCGCCGCGGGCATTCCAGTAGGTGTCGGCCACGGGCGTGAATCGAGGGTCTTCGCTGGCCAGACTGGCCAGCGTGGCGTCGATGGCCTGTTTCTCCGAGCAAATCAACCCGATCGAAACCTCGCCCTCCTGCAACGCGAACACCTGGGGCCGCAGCATGGCCGTGTCGGTAATCCCCAGGAGTTGGAACTCCTTGGTCTCGGCCAGGCTGCGGGCGATGATGAAGAACCACGGCCCGTCGGGCGACGCATGCATGTGCGCAGCCTGGATTTGGCGGTAAATCAACTGCTTCTCGGCCGGCAACCGATCAAAATCGAGTTCCGCGGTCGGTGCCAGCGCTTCGATGATATACTCGAGTGGGTAGCGGTATACGCGGTTCCAAAGATCGAACAGGAGGACCGAGACCTCGGTGTCCGTGAGGAACTGCGGGAAGATGTTCCGCCCGGCAAGGTATTCCGATACGGAATGATAGTTGGCGAAGTCGCCGTTATGGACCAGAGCCTCGTTCAGGCCGATGAAGGGATGCGCGCCGCCGGGATGCCACACGCGGCCCTTCGTCGGGTAACGCTGGTGAGCGATCCAGACGTGGGCACGGGTGTCCGACATCCGATAATACTGCACCGAAGCCTCGGCAAATCCGACGATTTTTACGATCAGCAGATTCCTCGCGTGAGACATCACGAACGCCCGCTTGTCGCCCAGCGAGGCGTAATACTGATTGTTCAAGCGAATCGAGTTTTGATAGACGAACTCGTCTTCGATGTCCCGATCCGACATTCCGACGTCGGCCAACCCCTTTTCGTCGGCGAAACGGGCCAGCACTTTCGGCTTGACGCGGACGAAGTATCGGGCCACGTCGGGCGGACGAACTTCCAGCAGCGGCACCTCGCGATAATCGTCCACCGTCGGAATCAGGCCGCCCTGGTCGACGTCGAAATATGGCTCGATGAATGCCTTTTCCACCTCGCCGCGGGCACTGGAATCGAGTAGGGCAACCTGGAGAATATAGTTGTCGTCGAGTACCTTGCGAGAAACGCCCATTTCTTCAGGTACGAGTCCGCAAGCGGCGATACCGCCCCCTTTCCCGTTACCACGGTTACGCATCTGAATAGAAGGCTCGTAGATGTGGCGGCCGCTGACGGGGATCGTGCAGGCGAAGCCGGTCACTCCGCAACCGCCCTCGGCTTCCGGCGACTTGATGAACCAATCGCCCTCGGGCCGCAAGGCTGCGCGTGCGCGTAAAACGGCCTCGGCACGGTCGGCGGCGCCAGGGCCGCGAATCGCGCCAAGAACCTCGCGGGCAGAGCGTGCAGCTTGAATCGTCATCGAGTGCGGCATGGTGGGGGTCAACTCGGGTTCTCGTAATCCAAATGGGTAAGCAGGTCGGTCCGGTTCCGCAACGCTGCCACGGAGTCAAGCCCCAGGCGATAGAGAATATCGACCAGCATCTCGCGCCAGGCGCTGTACATGTTCACCAGCCGTTGCGTACACCAGTCGACCGTGACCATCTCGAGCAGTTCGTCGTCGGTCGTGGCGATGCCACGTGCACAACCCCGACCGCTCTCGCAGGCCGCGCAACGGATGCAACCCAGGGCCACCAACTCTCCCGTGCCGACCACGCAGCCATCGGCCCCCAAGGCAATCGCTTTGGCGATGTCCCACGGACCGCGGATGCCGCCGCTGGCGATGACGGTGACCTTGTCGCGAATGCCTTCAGCCTGTAGGAACTGGTGGACGCGGCCGATTGCGTATTCGATCGGCATGGCGATGTTCTTCTTGGCGATGTTGGGCGCGGCGCCCGTGCCGCCGTAGCTCCCGTCCAAGTGGACGATGTGACCGCCCGCGTAATAGACGCCGACCGCGACCATGTCAACGTCGTTCGGCGTGGACACCTTGGCCGAAAGCAACGCCCGCGGATTGATGTGCGCCATCCAGTCCAGGTGCTTTTTGTGGTCCTCAACCGAGTAGACGCTGTGGAAGGGGAAAGGCGAAAACAGCGAAACGCCGACCGTCGTCTCGCGCATGGCAGCCACGCTCGGCGTGTTCTTATCGCCCAATAGGTGGCCGCCCAAACCCGGTTTGGCCCCCTGGGCGTACTTGAACTCCACGATCCGCGCCCGCTGGATCGTTTCCTCGCGAACGCCGAACAACCCGGTAGCGACCTGCACAATCACGTGGTCTTTGTAGGGCGTGAACCGCTCCGGATATCCGCCCTCGCCGGTACAGGTGAACGTGTTGAACGCCTTGGCGACGCGGGCCTTGCCCAGCAGCGCACGGATATTGGTGGACCCAAACGACATGCCACCGCCATACCAGGGGACACCGATGACGATCTTCGGCCGCGAATCACCCCGACGATTCAGAAGAAGCTCCGTGGAGATGTCTTCACGGCGCAACGCGGCAGGAGGGGATGCGGGGAACCGGAACCGCAAGCGATCGAAACCGCCGCCCGACGCCCCGATTTCGCTCTCCAGATACTTTTCCGGCGGGCGGCCCGTCTCGGCCATCTGCCAATTGCTCACCAGCAGATCGGGCGTCCAGCGGTAGTCGCCCATCGTCTTGAAAACTGGATTCTCGGTCAGCGACAGGGCCTTTTGCGGACAGGCGTCCACGCAATAATCTTCCGTCTCGGCGCACTCAAAACCGACACACCGATAATCGAAGGGCCTGAGGATTGCATGATAACCGTCGGGCCGGATGTGGACATTACGGCGACAAACCTCGACGCAACGGCCGCAAGCGGCGCAGTTCGACGCGCGGCGGATGCTGAACTTGCCGATTTCGTTGCGATAACGGGGCGCGGCGGGCCGCACCTCGCGCGAAACCTCGGCAAACGCAGGATGGGCGACGAATTCGTCGCCGGCCTCGGGCTCGATACGCGGCGCGATGGATGGACGGATGCTCACGGGTTGTTCCTACGGAAAAACGGCATGCGGCTAAGGGGTCGGGGCGGAAGATGGCTTCCGCCGGCCAAACAGGCTGCCAAAGGTATCGCGTTCCAAATCCTCGAAAAACATACAGCGGCCTGTTTCGCCCCGCAGTCGCCGCACCTCGCGAATGCCCATCGCACCCAGCATTTCGATCAACTGCTGATGCCAGGCGCCGATCAGGTTCACGATGCGACGAACGCCATATTCGGGATCAATCTCTTCGAGGGTGATCGGGCAGGGTTGGCCGCGCTCGCATTCGTTGCAGAGACGGCATTCCAAGGCCAACAGCAACGGGATGTCGATCGCCACAAGGTCGGCGCCGCAGATTATCGCCTTGGTCACGTGCTCGGGCTCGGCAATCCCGCCAGAAGCGACCAGCGTCACCTCGTCGCGCAGACCCTGCTTGACGAGTGTTCTGTGAACGTCGCGCAGCACGTCGCGGACATGACGCATGTTTCCCTCTCCCTCTGGAACAGGGTTGGGGTGAGGGCTGCTTCCATTCGGGCTTGGGCTGGCCTTTCGCCGTGGATCGGAGCTGGGGAACTCACGGCCATGACGGTCGAACAGCAGGTGGATCACGTCGGCCCCGCCAAGGGCCAACTCGACCACGCGCCGCGCCACGGTCGGCGTGGCCTGGACACGAATGGCCACGATCTGCTTGGGCTGCTTTTGCTTTAGCGCGGCGTGGAGCGACAAGACCTCGGGATGGTCTTCGACCATGACCAACGGCGCCGCCCAGTTTTGTGAGTCCGTGACCGCATCGGCAGTTTCCAGTAACGGAACCACATGACTCGAGACGGAACCCTTTGAAACGATTTCACGCGGACGCAGGACGGCCAACGTCCCGATTGCCGCGGCTGCCGACGCAACCAACTCGACCACGGGGCCACGGCACCATTGTTCGGGAATCACATCAAAGATAATCGGCAGCGGCGTTTCGATCAATGGCAGCGGCTCGACAGCCAGTTGGCCATCGGTGAACGCCAAACGAGGCAACTTCCGGCCGATGTCGACGCTCGAGTTGATGTACTCGCGGCCGTGAATGCCGTCGCGCGTGGGACGGACGATCTCGGACATGTCGGTCCACATCGAATCAAAGCCAGGCCCGCTAAACGGACCACCGTAGCCCGATCCCGACACAGGAATCCGGCCTGTCTCCGACTGAAACCACGTGGAAAGGATGATGTCCGGAGAATAATAGCCGTCGCCCAACCGGAGGTACTCGGGATTGACCACGCGGGTCAATAGGTTCTTCGTGCAGTTCTGGACGCAGCTCAAACAGCCTTTGCACTGGTAGATATAGTCGAGATAGCCGATTTCATCGCGAAGCGTGTCGGCCTCGTCGCGGTAGAGCCCATAAATGCAATTGCGTTTGACGCAGTTGTGACAGCTCGAGCAGTCTTCTCGCCAATCGACAATCCCCAGCTTGCCCACGGGGCGCATGCGAGGTGCGGCAGGCTTGGTGTGGATGGAATACTTGGCAGGCACGGCTACTTGCTCCCCAGTCCCGATTTTTCGATGATCGTGAGTGCCGCCTCGTGGTCGCCGTCGCCACAGATGCCGAAACCGCGAAGCCCCTTGCAGGCTGAAAGCTTGCCGATCGTCTCGACGGAGAGTTCGACAGCCGCCGCGCGCTTTGCGGCTGAATCGCCCTTCGAGGCAATGCGATCGATCGATGCGGCGGGGATTTTGTAGGGGTGTCGCTTGCCTTCGCTCACCGAAGCCAACTCCTCTTGCCCCAACAGTTGAATGCCGGCCACAATGGCAACCTTCTCATGGATGCCACGCCGCGTCACCTCTTTCCACCAGGCGCCGAAACGATCCAAATCGAAAACCGGCTGGGTAATCAGAAACTCGGCCCCCGCAGCTGCCTTTTTCAGTGACCGTGAGACCTGTAATTCGAGCGGATCGGCATCGGGCGAGGCGACGCCCCCCAGGCAGAAAGGACCCGCGCCCGCAATGCCCTCTTCGCCGAGCGGCCCGCATTGGCTGGCCAAGTTGGCGTATAACTGGAGCAACTGGATCGAGTCAACGTCGTAAACATTCTTCGCCGCCCGGAAGCGGCCGAGCGTCTGGTGGCTTCCGCTGGTACAAAGCACGTTGCGGATGCCCAGGGCCTGCGCGCCCAACACCTCGGAAACCAAGGCAATACGATTTCGGTCGCGGGTGGTTATGTGCAAGATCGGCTCAACACCCTCGCCGGTCACGATCGCCGCCGCTGCCAGCGCGGCCATCGATACCCGGTCCCGATTGTCGCTGATCCCCAGTGCATGCACCTTTCCGGCGAAACGCTTGGCCACCTCGCGCACCGGCGCGGGATCCGCGCCCCGTGGAGGTGAAATCTCCGCGATCAGTAGCGATTTTCCCGACGCAATGCGTTCCTGCAGGCTCGTGATCGGTTTACTCATGGCTTCCTACCTTACGTCTCCTACGTTGCCGCATGAAGGGGGCTTTCGCCAAGGGCACAAATTCGCCCGACGGCACCGCGGACGAGTTGTTCCAATTGCTCGTGCGAATCGTCGGCTGAACCATGCACCAACTCCACCCGCTGCGCCTCGAGTTGCATCTCTGCCAACAGCCGCTGCACCGTGTGAACGCGAATTTCTGCCCGATAATTGCCTTGCGCAAGCTGGCACTCGCCCTTTGGACAAGTGACGACACAGATTCCGCGCCCGCCGGCCTCCAAGGCATGGAACAGGTATTGGGCGTCGACCTTGCCGCTACAGGGAACTTCACGCACGAGTACCTTGGCACCGTCTTGGTCCCATTGGCGAGGCAAACGCTTGCCTTGCGGGATGCAGTTGGCGCACACGTATACGAGTACGTCCGGACATACAGGCTGTGACGTGGAACTGCCCAACGGACGTGACTCGTTTCTCAAGATTGCGCGAAAGAAGCGGATACGACTTGCGCCGACGAAGGATCCGCATTCGGGCTTGCGCCCGCCAAGGGCCAAAAAAATCATTATCCTACATCGAGAATATTATTGTCAACCATAATTTTAGTAATACTTATCATAACCAAAAATTATAGTAGACAATCATCACTTGCTGAGGATTGTCTACGCCCGGTTCAAAGTCCTGGGTCTGGTCCATTTTTCGGCGAGAACGTATGAA
>JANXQG010000530.1 GCA_025356915.1 Planctomycetota bacterium
CACCCGACCCAGAGCATGGCGGCACCAATTACCGTGTAAGTCATATTGTGCGGCCGCATTTCTTCCTTACCGTAGCCCAACCGCCTGCCCAACATCAAGGCACAGACGAGGGCCGATACTCCGGAACTGATATGAACCACGGTGCCGCCGGCAAAATCGATCGCCCCGCCCAGCAGCGACTGATTGGGATCGCCCGTGAGACTCAGTGCCCCACCACTACCCCAGATCCAGTGGGCCAGCGGACAGTAGATGATGGTGCCCCAGAGTACCAGGAACACGACCATCGTACTGAATTTCATCCGCTCGGCAAAAGCCCCGCACATCAAGGTGGGCGTAATGATGAAGAACATGCCTTGGTAGATCATGTGCGTCATCGTATAGAGCGTTGTGTTGGCTACGACCGGTAGATGCGGCCCCGCGGTCGTCCATTCCGCATCAACTCCGTGCATGAGCACGTAACTAAAGTCTCCGATCCACGGTTGATTGCCACCGAAGACCAGACTATAGCCGTAGACGGCCCAGATTACGGTCATCAGGCACATCATGAAGATGCACTGCATCATTACGCTGAGCACGTTTTTTTTGCGAACCAATCCGCAATAGAAAAGTGCTAGCCCGGGGGCAGTCATCATCAGGACCAGGGCTGAGGAGACGAGGATCCAGGCATTATCGGCGGCACTACAGTTTGGCAGTTCAGCAAAAACCTTGGCGAACATCATAAAACTACCTGCCTCCACAAGAAAGAGTCGAGAACCCGATCACCAATGGTGACATTCTTGTCTCAGATAAAGATATAACCTTCTTCGTCATGCTGACTGACGTCGAGCCCTTCCATTTCGGCTTCGCGGGAAACGCGAAGCCCCATGATGGCGTCGAGGATCTTCAGAATGATGAACGTGCCGACCGCAGCCAGGATCCAGGTGATGATCACGGCCGCAATCTGCCCCTTGATTACCCAGCCACCTTCGATCAGGCCCAATAAATCCGTGGAATGAACGCCGCTCACACCGCCAACTGCACGGGTCGCAAACACGCCGGTGAGAAGTGCGCCCGTAGTTCCACCGACACCGTGAACGCCAAAGGCGTCCAAGGAATCGTCGTAGCCGAATCGAGCTTTGACCACGGTGCATGCCGTGTAGCATATACAGGAAACGGCAACGCCCATAATCAAGGCCGACATGGCCGTCACGAAGCCGGAAGCGGGCGTGATGCAGACCAATCCCGCCACCAGGCCGGAGCAGGCCCCTAGCACGCTCGGCTTGCCGCGGAAAATCCACTCCAACCCGGCCCAGGTGAGTCCACCGGCCGCTGCGCAAAAGTGGGTGACCATGAAGGCATTACTGGCCAATGGCCCGGCACTACCTGCGCTGCCGGCGTTGAATCCGAACCAGCCCACCCAAAGCATTGCTGCGCCAATGGCCGTGTAGGTGAGGTTATGTGGGGGCATGGCCGTCTTGCCATAGCCCAGACGCTTGCCGAGCATCAAGGCACAGACCAGGGCCGAAACACCGGAACTGATATGGACCACCGTTCCGCCGGCAAAATCGAGTGCCCCGCCGGCAAAAAATTTTCCCTTGGCCGGTTCGCTGCCAAATTGCAGGATTCCTCCACCCCACACCCAGTGAGCTAGCGGGCAATAAATAAACGTGCCCCAGAGAATCATGAAAACGACCATGGTGCTGAACTTCATTCGTTCCGCAAAAGCACCGCAGATCAATGCTGGCGTGATGATGAAGAACATACACTGAAACAACATGAAACTTGCCGTGGGAACCGTCATGCCCGGATAGTTCGGTGTCACGGAGGTCTTTGTCTTATCATCCCAAGTGGGCGTTACATGGTTCATGAAGAGGTAGTAGTTCACATCGCCAATGTATCCGATCCACGAACCGTAAACCGGCTTGTCGGACGTTTTTCCGGCGTCGGGGTCGTTACCGAACGACAGCCCAAATCCATAGAGGGCCCAAATCACCGTCATCAGGCACATCAGAAAAATGCACTGCATCATGACACTGAGTACATTCTTCTTGCGGACCAGTCCGCTATAGAACAGTGCCAGACCGGGACCGGTCATCATGAGCACCAAGGCCGAGGAGACGAGCATCCAGGCGTTGTCACCCGAATCGACCTTAGGTGCCTCGCCTGGGGTAGCCGCTGGGGTGATTGGATTTGCCTGGGCTTCTTCCGCACCTCGCAAAACCGAAGCCGCCCCAGAAACTGAGAAAATTACCGCCACCCATAAAATCGACCGCACAATCCTAGCCGGAGCCATCACGCCATTTCCCTTTCCAGAATCAAAAAAACCACATTTTCTAATTATTGGCACCAGCAAGTTCCCCTCACCGCCCGGCCACTTCCTTCGCGAGCTTCACGAGGTTCTCGACCGTGAATCCATACTGCTCCAAGAGCACGCCTACCGGTGCCGAGGCACCGAAATGATTGATGCCGAGGAATCGCCCGCAACGGCCAATGTACTTGCACCAGCCTTGGTCGATACCCAATTCGACGGCCACCCGACTTTTTACATCCGGCGGCAACACGGAGTCGCGATAGGTCTGCGACTGGGCGTCAAAAAGCTCCCAGCTTGGCATGCTTACTACGCGGGCCTTGATGCCTTCAGCCGTCAGTTTCTCATAGGCACTAACGCAGAGCGAAAGCTCGCTGCCGGTGCCGATGAGAATCACCTCCGGCTTGCCGTCGGCCGCATCGACCAACACGTAACCACCCTTCTGTGTGCCAGCAGCAGGGGCATATTGGTTGCGATCGAGCGTCGGCAGGTTCTGCCGCGATAGCACCAGGGCTGTTGGCCCCTTGGTATTGAGTATCACGGAGCGATAGGCCTCGATCACTTCGTTGGCGTCTCCAGGCCGAATCACGGTGAGATTCGGGATTGCTCGCAGTGAGGCTAAGTGCTCGATCGGCTGGTGCGTGGGGCCGTCTTCGCCCACGCCGATCGAATCGTGCGAGAAGACGTAAAACACCGGCAGGCCCATGAGGGCGGCCAAGCGGATCGACGGCCGCATGTAATCGGCAAAGACGAAGAAGGTGGCTCCGAACGAACGCAGCCCTGCCAGGGCCATGCCGTTGATGATCGCGCCCATGGCATGTTCGCGAATGCCGAAGTGCAAATTGCGGCCGCCATGGCTTCCGGCTTCAAAATCGCCGCAACCTTCCATGAGCGTGAGCGTCGATGGCGCCAGGTCGGCCGACCCTCCGACGAGCCATGGTAACCGTTTGGCAATCTGATTCAGCACCTTGCCCGAGCTGGCCCGCGTGGCCAGTCCCTTGGCGTCGGCGGCGAAGGGTTTGATCTCCGAGTCCCAGCCATCGGGCAATTCGTGCCGCCCGATGAGATCGATCTCTTTGGCCTGCTCGGGAAATTGCCCGGCATACTCGGCATAACGCGTTTCCCAAGTCTGGCGGAGAGACTGGCCGCGGGTGCCGATGTTTGCGCGGAAGTGGGCCAGCACCTCTTCGGGCACGAGGAACTTTTGGTCGGCTGGCCAGCCATAAGCCAGCTTGGTCAGGCGTATTTCCTCATCGCCCAGCGGGCTACCGTGGGCACCATGCGTGTTCTGCTTGTTCGGAGAGCCGAAGGCAATCGCACTGCGAACCACGATCAGCGTCGGCCGGTCGGCCGTATTCTGGAAACTTGTAATCGCGGCGCGGAAAGCGGCCAGGTCGTTGATGTCGTCGACCTTCAGTACATTCCAGCCGTAACCGGCAAACCGCTGCTGAATGCACTCGCTGAAGGCCAAGTCCGTGTGGCCTTCAATCGTGATTTTGTTGTCGTCGTAGATCCAACAGAGGTTTGAGAGCTTGAGGTGGCCGGCCAACGAAGCGGCCTCCGCCCCGACGCCTTCCATCATGTCGCCGTCGCCGCACAGTGCGTAGACGGCGTAGTCGAATAGGTCAAAGCCAGGGCGGTTGTAGCGGGCGGCCAGCCAGCGCTGGGCAATCGCCATGCCGACGCTGTTGGCAATACCCTGCCCCAGCGGGCCGGTGGTCGTTTCCACGCCCGCGGTGTGGCCATATTCGGGATGGCCGGGGCAACGGCTTTCCAATTGGCGGAACTGGCGAATATCGTCCAGCGACACAGCCGGTTTTTCAGTGCCACGACCGGCGGCATCGGTCTGTTTCACGCCACACAAATGGAGCGTGGAATAGAGCAGCATTGAGGCGTGACCACAGGAAAGAACGAAGCGGTCGCGATTGGGCCACTGCGGCTGGGCCGGATCATAGCGAAGAAACTCGTTGAAGATTACATAGCTCGCTGGCGCAAGGGCCATGGGTGTGCCGGGATGGCCACTATTGGCCGACTGCACGGCATCCATCGAGAGGGTGCGAATAGTGTTAATGGAGAGCGATTCGATTGGCTGCATCGTATGAGGCATCGATTCAGAAAGGAAATGGCGAGCAAGGAAAGATTCCACCAAGTAGCCAGTCTAAAAGGAGAAGGCAGTCTCGTCAATCCACACTGGTGTTGTCAACCAATAGAAATGTCCCCTGTCAATGATACGACGCATACCGGAGGCAACCAGGAACACTCGGCGTGGCGACATCCTTACTGCGGCCCGTTAGCAGTCAGCAAGGTTCCTTTGCGGAAGGCGGCGGCCATCGCTATGGGAACCTCCGCCTCGGCCAGCACAACATTGGCTCGATTTCTCGCGACCTGGGCCTTCATTTCCTGCTCGCGGGCCAAGGCCATTGCCCGACGCTCCTCGGCCTTGGCTCGGGCAACACGCATGTCGGCCTCGGCCTGGTCAGCCTGCAATCGGGCACCAATGTTCTGTCCCACGTCGATATCCGCGATGTCGATGGAAACAATGGCAAATGCCGTCTGCGCGTCCAGTCCGCGATCCAACACGGCCTTGGAGATCTTGTCGGGCTTTTCCATCACGTCGAAATGGGTCTCCGCGGCACCGATGGCGGTGATGATACCTTCCCCCACTCGGGCGATGATCGTTTCCTCGGTCGCGCCGCCGATGAGTTGCTCGAGGTTGGTTCGCACGGTCACGCGGGCGCGAACCTTCAGTTCCACACCGTTCTTAGCGATGGCACTGAGTGTGGCCCGGCCTGACCGCTTGGGATCGGGGCAATCGATCACCTTCGGGTAGACGCTCGTTTGCACGGCGTCCAACACGTCGCGGCCAGCCAAGTCGATGGCAGCCGCACGATCGAAATCCAGATCGATATCGGCCCGATGAGCAGCAATAATTGCTTTAATGACCCTTAATACGTCGCCTCCGGACAGGTAGTGGGCCTCCAGCCTTTGGGTGGTCACGCCGGTCTCCAGTTCCGTACCGATGCCAGATTGCATCGACATGATCTTGCCAGTGACGACGATTTGCTTATTCACGCGGCGGAAACTCATGCCGATGAGGCTGAGCAGGGTCACATTTGCCCGAGAAAAATAAGCCTGGACCCAAATTTTTCCGTAGCCCCAACCGATCAAGGCCAGAATCGCACCGAGGAAGACCAAGACGATCAAAGCGAGCCCCCACAACGGAAAATTACTCGGGGGAGATTGAGCTGCAAGCAGGAAAGCAAGGCAATTCACGTTAAACTCCTAGTTAAAAAATAGCCAAAGGGAGGGTTTGTTTGGTTTATTCGGACAAGCCCTTATGACGATAGTAGCTTAACGCGGTAAGTGCGGCGTGAACAGCCCCCGGAGATTTTGTTTCCGGTTTTCGCCCTGAAGTCCCCCTTTTCACGCCTGGGGGGGCAATCTATAATGACGGGTCTCGTTTAAAGCGATCCAAGGAAGAATAGGGTAAACCATCATGCCCAAGATGAAAACGCATAAGGGAACGAAAAAGCGATTCCGCCTGACGGCCAGCGGAAAAGTTAAGCATCGCCGCGCCGGCACCAGTCACTTGGCGACGCGGAAGACCCACAAGCAGAAGCGAAACCTCCGTGGGACCGGTGTTGTCAGCGCGGTCGATGTCAAACGTCTGCACATTGCGCTGAACGGGTACAGCTACTAAGTAGGTCGTTTATTGAAGTCATAGGGTGGGCCTAGCTTGCGGGTTCCGCCAAAAAACGCGAGTCAGGCTATTCAACGCTTGCCATGTTGGCAAGGGCCGTTTGCTCGCCCAGCTATTTCCAGGATAAATAGCCATGCGTACCGTTAAAGGTGCCGCCAGAAATCAGGCTAAAAAGCGTCTCTTCCACAAGGTGAAGGGATTTGTCGGTGGGCGTCGTCGCCTGCTGCGTACCGCCAAAGAAACACTCCTTCGCGCTGGCGTCTATGCCTTTCGCGATCGCCGCAACCGGAAACGGGAGTTCCGCAAGCTCTGGATCATCCGCATCAACGCGGCCGTCCGCGAGCGCGGTCTGAGCTACAGCACGTTTATCAACGGGCTGACCAAGGCCCAGATTGAGTTGGATCGCAAGATTCTTGCCGATCTTGCCGTGACCGATCCCGCAGCGTTTGATCAGATCGTTGCTGCGGTCAAAGAGGCACTGGCGTAGGAAAGAAATCCCCATGTTGGCGGAATTTCTTGCTGAACTCGACCAGTTAAGTTGCGATGCGCTGACCGCTTTTCAGTCGGCTGGTGACGTTGCGGCCTTGGAGGCTGCGCGGATCGAGTTCCTGGGCATGAAGAGCGGACGGCTCAAATCGGCCCAAAAAGGCCTTGGTGCGGTCGATAAGGCCGACAAGCCGAAGGCAGGGCAGCGGTTTAACCAGCTCAAGCAGCAGATTGAGGCCGCGCTCGAAGCAGCGCAGGCCCGGTTGGATAGTGGTGCAGGAGCAGTTACAGATGGTCCATGTTTTGACCCTACTTTGCCGGGAATTCGCCCACGGCTAGGGCATCTACATCCTCTCACGCAGACCATTGAGGAACTGAAAGACCTCATGGGACGCTTGGGGTTCAGCGTGGTCGATGGTCCCGAAGTCGAGGATGAGTGGCACAATTTCGAGGCCTTGAATATCCCCTTGGAACATCCGGCGCGTAATCCGCTGGATAATTTCTACCTCGCCACGGCACAAAGGCTGGGCTGTGCGAAGCCACAAGCAGTTGGGACAGGGCCGCAAGCGGCTGAGGAAAAGGAACTTTTGTTGCGGAGCCAGACGAGCACGGTGCAGATCCGCGTGATGGAAAAGACTCCGCCGCCGGTGCGGATCATCTCGCTGGGCCGGGTCTATCGTCCCGATGACGCTGACGCCACGCACTATCCGATGTTCCACCAGATCGAAGGCTTGCTGGTCGATCGCGGTATTACGATGGCCGACCTGAAGAGCGTGCTGCGGCTGTTTGCCAGCAGTTTCTTCCAGGACGATGTGCATATCCGCTTCCGACCTTCGTTCTTCCCCTTCACCGAGCCGAGCGTGGAGGTTGACATGAGTTGGCAGGGCCGCTGGATTGAGATGGGCGGTGCTGGCATGGTCGATCCCAACGTCTTCCGCGCCGTCGGCTACGATCCCGAAGAATACACCGGCTTTGCCTTCGGATTGGGCGTCGAGCGCGTCTGCATGCGGCGGCATAACGTGACCGATATACGAGAGTTTTACAAGAACGACGTGCGGTTCCTGGAACAGTTTACATGAATACGAAGTGCAAAACTCTAAACAAATCCAAATAACAAAATCGGAATGATCGAAATGTTTGAGCATTTGTCATTTTGTATTTGACTTTGTTTCGGATTTCGACATTCGGATTTCGTATTTTTCTTCTAATCCCTAATCCCTCCCTCCCCAATGCTTATCTCCTGGAACTGGTTACAGCAATACGTTCCCCTGACCATGTCGCCGCGGGAGCTGGAACAGCGGCTGATGATGGCCGGGCTGAATCACGAGGCGACCCATGAGGTCGGCGACGATCTGGCCATCGATCTCGAGGTGACGAGCAACCGGCCCGATTGCCTGGGCCATATCGGCATCGCGCGGGAGGTCTCGGTATTGTGGGATAGTGCCCTGACGATCCCCGCGGCGCGCCCGGTGGAAGGCAAGATTTGCGTGGAAGACCTCGACGCGATGCCGATGGTCGCCAACCGCTTCGCCAGCCATTCGGGACTTGATCCCACGCGGACGCCGCGAATTATCCGGGCTGTATAGCGAGAGCAGAGATCGGGACAATCGATTCGCACGCGGACGAGGTCTTTCACGCGCGTCTCGCTTTCCACCGGGCGCGCCGCGGGGATCGTCAGGGGACTATCCCACAATACCGAGA
>JANXQG010000575.1 GCA_025356915.1 Planctomycetota bacterium
GTTCTGCCGCGTTTGTTCACATGCCTCATCGAAACCCGGTTGCTTCATCGTCAGGGCGATCATGCCCGCCAATACCAAGTCGGCGCCACGGCTAAAGGCGTCATGCACGTCGTGCTCTAACTCCGTCAGCCGCGAGGGATCTACGCTAAGCCGCCGTTTCCACTCGGGCATCGCCCCGATCAATTCGCCATGAAATCGCCCGGCCATTTCTTCCGGAGAAACAACCGGCGGTGAATTCCGCTCGTCCACGTGTAGGTCTCCCATCGGCGTCGCCTCCTTGCGACTGAAAATCGCCTCCCGGGAAAAAGATAACCGACACACGTCGTATCCACCAGTGCATTTTTTGCCCTTCAATCCGTGCCTATTGACCGACACCCCGACAACCGGAGAAGCGAAGCAAGAACAAGACCGATCGCCGTGACGCCAACGCCCTGGGGGAACTATTGTGGACCAACCGGGAGCGTTTGTTGGCAGGCAAACGAGTGCAGAACGCGCGTCAGGTCGTTCCACCTTCGGAGCGTGATGCTGAAGATCGCCAACGCTCAATGGCATGGCTTTCGGGCTCGCCGCCTACGTATCACGATGTTGGTTACCCGTCACCGCGCAAGACTGGCTTCCAGACGCTGGTCAAGCTCTCCTGGGCGGGCTTGTACCCGCAGGGTTCCGATAAAAGGTTTCAACTCACATCATGTGCGTTAGCCTCTTTTTCCAAGCTTCTTGGCACAATCCCCTCATTTTTCTGTCGAAAGAATTTATTAGATTCACCGCGAGAGAGCGCAAGGGGCGCAAAAGAAAGATTCTATTCTATTGCGTTCTCTGCGTTCTTTTGCGGTAGATTTTCTTTTCTATTCCTTGTATCAAAGAGTCGCGACCCCTTTTCTCCCTCACGGCGGTCCGTAAGGCCGCTTTCCGATTGGTCCCGGCGGCTTTTTCAGCGGCATTTTCACCGGGAGTGACTTTTTCACTGGAAGCGACTTTTTTGCCGGCAGTGCCTTGGTAAATTTGTTCGGCCGACGCTGCTGCCTAGCGGCAAGGTAGTTCGGATTTTTGGTCTGCCCGGTGATTTCGTAAAGGAACCGGCTGGGGATCGTCGGTCGCGGCTTGCCCCATTTGTGCCGACTCAGGGCCAGCGTTAACGTCAATCGTCGCTGGGCACGGGTTAAACCAACGTAGCAGAGTCGCCGCTCTTCATCGATGGCCGCCTCATCGCCGGCAACGGAGCGGGCATGGGGCAAGGTGCCTTCCTCCATTCCAACCATGTAGACCTCGGAAAACTCCAAGCCCTTGGCTGCGTGTAGCGTCATCAGAACCACCGCGTCGCGCTCCAACTTCGATTCTTTGTCACGATCCTGATCGCTGGTGGTCATCGCAATATCCTGCAAGAATCCGGATATTTTCGGCTCCTTCGCTCGCTGCACATAGCTGCCCAAGGCGTTCACGAGTTCCTCCACGGCCTGCCAGCGGGACTCCTGGTCCTGGACCTCCGGATAGAGCCGCACGATTTCCCGGCGATAGCCGATCTCGTGGATCAAATCGCGGACGACCTCGACCAAAGGATCTTGGTGACAGCGGTGACGATAGCGGCCGATCAAATCGCGAAACTTCGTTACGGCCTCCAAGCTCGACTCGCCCAAGACATCCCACAGCGGTTTGCCCTGCCCGGTCGCCTTTTCCAGCAGGCTCTTCACCGTGCTTTGGCCGATTCCACGGGGTGGATTGTTGATGATCCGCAGGGTCGAGACTTCGTCACGCGGATTGGCGAGTGTCTTCAGGTAGGCCAACAGGTCGCGAACTTCCTTGCGGTCGT
Organism: Planctomycetota bacterium; assembly: GCA_025356915.1. Taxonomy (GTDB): domain Bacteria; phylum Planctomycetota; class Planctomycetia; order Pirellulales; family Thermoguttaceae; genus JANXQG01. The sequence goes on from JANXQG010000575.1 coordinate 1,808, forward strand.
AGAACGACATACCGCCGACGAGCACGTAGGGAACTTTGGCCCGCCGGAGTTCCAACTCGAACGCTCGGGGCTGTTCGTTCGTGCGGCAGAGGATGGCAAAGTCATTGTACTTTCGCTTGAGTTTGGCCACCCGAGAGGCAATGTCGCCGACGACATTGCGGGCCTCAACCGCTTCATCCTCAAACTGAAGGATCCGGGGCGTCTCGCCGTCAACATTCGCCCGCAAGACTTTGGCATGCCGCTTTCGATTGAAGACGATAAGCTGGTTGGCCCAGGCGATAATTTCGCGGGTCGAGCGATAATTATCCTCCAGGCAAACGACTTTGGCGTCGGGCCAGTCGCGCTGAAAGTTCAAGATGTGCGTGACTTCGGCGCCCCGCCAGCCATAGATCGATTGGTCGTCGTCGCCAACGACGCACAGGTTGCGATGTCCGGAAGCGAGCGATTTGACGATGCGATACTGGCTGCCGTTGGTGTCCTGGTACTCGTCGACCAAAAGATGGTCGAAGCGATCGGCCTCTTCCTTGCGGATTTTGGGAAAACCGGAAAAAAGTTCCTCGGTCAGAAGCAGCAGGTCGTCGAAATCGACGGTGCCGGCCGCCTTTAAGGCATTCTGATAGCGGCGATAGGCAGACGCAGCCAGATGTTCCTTGTCGGACTGTGCGACCGAAACCGCTTCGTCGGGACGAATCGAGCTATTCTTCCAGCGGCCGATCTGATAAAGCAGGTCGCTCGGCTTGAGCTGGGCCTCGGACACTTTAATCTCGCGCAAGACCGTTCGGGCGATGCTCTCTTGGTCGCCACGATCACAGATGCCGTAGGCCGCCGGG
>JANXQG010000599.1 GCA_025356915.1 Planctomycetota bacterium
TGAGCGATGTCCTCCCGGCCTTCTATGCTCTGGTGCGGCCGAACCTCCAGGACCAGATTGCCGAATTGGCCTCGCGCGGGGTCAACCGCATCGTGGTCATGCCCTACTTTCTTTTCCAAGGCAAGCACGTTGGTGTCGATATTCCAAACATCCTGGCCCAATGCCACGAATGGTTTCCCAGCGTGACCTTGGAGCTAATGCCGACCCTTGAAAACGATCCTGCCGTCGAGACCGCCGTCGTCGAGCGGCTCATTCAGGGAAACCTGGAGAACCGTGTCTCGAGCGAGAACGCCAAGAAACATCTCCCTACGAACTCACCTTCCTGAACTCCGACCGGTAGACCGGCTCGTTGGTGAGCCGCATTCGCCGCTCGAAATGCGTGCGATAGGCTAGGTCGTGTTCGGCGGGCGTTTCCGGCACGGCGATTGGCCCGGAGAGCCGGGTGTGAGCGGACAAGAGTTCCAGCGTAGTCTGAAAATATTCTTCAACGTCGGTCCAGAAGTGCAACGCGCCGCAGGGCAGGAGCGTTCGCTCGATGTGATGCATGAAGGTCTCGTTCATCACGCGACGTTTGCGGTGCCGCTTCTTCCACCAGGGGTCGGGGAAGTAAACGTGTACCGCGGTCAGCGAGCTGTCGGGAACCAATTCGGCAAAGATCCGCATGCCGTCACCCGACACGACCCGGCCGTTGGGCAGCCCGGCTTTGGCTAGTCCCGCAGCGGCGAAATGGGCATACTTATGCACGATCTCAATGCCCAGGAAGTCGGCGTCCGGTTGCGAACCGGCCGCGTTGCGTAAGAACAGCCCCTTGCCGGAGCCGACCTCGATCTGTAGCGGCGCGACGCGGCCGAAAATTGCCTCGGCACTCCACGGCCTAGGAAGCTGCTCAAACTCCAGTAGATGCTTTGAGAGATCGAGCGAAGGATCAATTTTACGGAGTGCGCGTCGGCCCACGGTATTCAGTCCGCGAGGGGGCCGTCTGCTTGTCCGGTGGTCAACTGATGGACCGGCAAGGGAACCCCCTTAATGAGGCCTTCACAAACGAGGTTTTGATCGACAAACGACTGGAACTCGCAAGTGATGATCGTCCGCCGCGCTTTGAGCAAGTGGGTCACAATCACGAAGCGATCACCAGGCCGCACAAGGCCGCGGAAGCGAATGTCTTCCATGCCGCCAAAGCCCATCATACCGGTGATCAGATTGTTCTTCACCGCGTGGTAGCTCGACAACTGGGCAGCCGCCTCGCACATAATCACACCCGGCATCAATGGCATGCCGGGCATGTGACCGCGAGCCCAGAATTCATCGGGCTTGAGATCCTTGTAACCGACGCAGATGTTGCGGACGGGATCCTCGAAGACGATTGCAGTCAACTGTTCCATCTCGAAACGCTGCGGATTGTAGCGGCGGATCTCATCAATGCTACTGACCACATGATTGAGGTCGTATTCGCAGAAGTCAATAATCAGCGGTTTTTTAGGCACGGCTGGCTCCTTGTCAGGTCTTCACCTGCTGCCGCTTGGCCTTACGCGCCTTGCTATTGGAAGGACGCTTGCCATGATTGGCCTTTTTGGTAACGCGGTGCGGTTTTGCCATAACTAATTACCTTTTCTCACTTTACTGCAAAATGTCGTATGCGAAAAACCCTCGACCCACACTTACTGCGAGGAGGAAGAACCCGTCATTCTACCATTCCGTGCCGTCACTGGGAAGGCCTACTGGAGAACCCGACTTGTGGTTCTTCCTTTTCCAAACCGTGTGGTGATTTCGTCCCCGGGCTTCAGTTCCGCCGCGTCGCGCACGATCCTGCCATCGCTGGCTCGTTGCGTCAAGCTGTAACCTCGCGATAGCACACCCAGTGGACTGAGCGATTCCAGCCGCCCGGCTTGCTGCTCTACCTGGCTGCGGGCAAGAATCAACCGCTGCCGCAGGGCACGATTGGCCCGAGCATCGAGATCATCAAGTTGCAGGGCTAGATCCTCAATCCTCTGGAGCGGCCGACGAAAGGCGCGATGCGATGCGACGGCGTCTAATCGCGACTTGGCCGCCGCAAGCCGCCAACGCAGGGCCGATGAAAGCCGCTTCTCGGTCTGGCGAAAGCGAGCCAAAAGATCCTCGGTTGCCGGAGCGACCAGTTCCGCTGCCTCGCTGGGCGTCAGTGCACGGACGTCGGCCACAAGGTCGGCCAGGGTCACATCGATCTCATGGCCGATGGCCGAAATCACGGGGATCCGCGAGGCATGAATCGCCCGGACCACGGGTTCTTCATTGAAGGCCCAAAGATCCTCTAGGCTGCCGCCGCCGCGGGTGACGACAAGGCAATCGATCGCCAGTGGCAGGCGGTTGGCCGCGGCGATGGCCGCAGCGATTTCAGCGGCGGCACCTTCGCCTTGGACACGCGTGGGCACGACGATCACATCGGCCCCTCGCCATCGCCGGCCGAGAACTTGCAGGAAATCTTGGATCGCCGCACCGGTCGGGCTGGTTACCACGGCAATCCGCCGCACAAACGGCGGCAGAGGCCGCTTCCGCCGCGGATCAAAGAGGCCTTCCCGTGCCAGCTTCTCGCGAAGCTGCCGCAGGGCCAACTCCAATGCCCCGATACCCTTCGGCTCGATGCTTTCAACGATCAACTGGTAGGTACCGCGCGGGGCATAGATATCAATCCGCCCGCAGCACACCACTTCCAAGCCGTCATGCAGATCGAATCGCACGCGCGTGGCCATGTTTCGCCACATGACACAGTGGATCTGGGCCTGATCATCCTTGAGCGTCAGGTAGCAGTGGCCTGACTGCGGCCGAGCGAGGTTCGAGATTTCGCCCGTGACCCAGACGCTGCCGAAGGAAACTTCCAGTAGGTCTTTGATCTCGGCAGTCAGTTGCCAGACCGAAAGCACCTGCGGCTTGGCTGGTTTCTGCGGGGGTGAATCGTCGGGGAGTTCGGAAAAGAGGTCGTAGGATGTCACGAGATAAGTCCATTCTTTGTGTCAGGCTTTCCAGCCTGAC
>JANXQG010000593.1 GCA_025356915.1 Planctomycetota bacterium
CCGCCAACGCGGTTCTCTATTGGCCGGTGGAGCAACTGAGGGCCGAGTTTGAGAAGAATAGCGATGACCCTGTGGCAGCATTGGAAAGCCTCCTTGGTAGCGATGCCGATCCGAACAAGTTCTGGCAGAAGGTCAAAACCAACCTCCAGGCGAGCAAGATACGAATGTTGTTCGTGGCCGATGTCATTCCGCCTGAACTACGGCGGATTGTGGAATTCCTTAACGAGCAGATGGACCCGGCAGAAGTCTTGGCGGTGGAGATAAAGCACTTCACCGGGCAAGGCATGAAGACCCTGGTGCCAAGGGTCTTTGGGCAGACAGCGGAAGCAGAGGTACGGAAAGGAGGCGGTAGTCGTCAGTTTCGACAGTGGAATGAGGAGTCCTTTTTTGATCTTTTGGAAATACGGCACGGAACGGTTGCTGCCGAAGCTGCCCGCACGATTCTCGCATGGGCAAGGCCAAAGGCAAAAGAAATCGGCTTTGGAGCAGGGCAACAGTCCGGGTCCGTGTATCCGCTGTTCGGCAATGAACATGGAAAACAAATGCTTATTGGCCTCTGGACATACGGGAAAGTGAGCATTCAGTTTGGCGAGATGAAAAAGAGGCCGCCCTTCATTGACAAATCAAAGCGGCAAGACCTGCTTGATCGCCTGAACAAAATTGCCGGTATTGAACTTCCAGCGGACAGCATCGATAAATTCCCAACATTCTCTATCACGCTCTTGAGCGACAAAGCAGCGATGGATCAGTTTTTGGCGGTGTTGGATTGGGCCATTAACGAAATCCGAAAGAGCCAGGAAGCCGCGAGGAAATAGATAAGGGAGCAAACCAATGCCCTGCGTGACCACGACTATTTATTGCACCGCAGAATTGAAACGCAAGTGGCCGAAGCCGCTGGCAAGGGAGTGGTCTTCAAGCTATCCGCACCTTTTTGACGCGAGTGATCTTGAACAGGCCGAAAACCAACCGCAGCACCATTTCAACGAATGGCTGGCGGCGGTGTTTCTGTTCCACCGTGACGGCATGTTCGCCCTGGTGGAAAAGTATCACCTGGAGCAAAGCCACAAGAACAAGTTCGACATTGTTCGCAAACTCATTGGCAAAGAAGGCCAAGCGTTTCTTCTGGACGATATTTGTGAGAAGTTGGGAATCATGCCGCCCGACCTTTTCGTGTATTCGCCAGATTTCTCCCGCTTCCGCTTTGTCGAAGTGAAGGGGCCACGCGATAAGATGTGTCCTTCCGGCAAGCGTGTGTGAATCGTTTTGGGGATTGTGGTATTGTAGGCTGTGAACTCACGATCTTGTGGAGAACAGCCGATGGACACCAGACAGAAACTCGATCTTCCGGCCCGGTTGGAGGGCTTTCGACGGCGATTCGAGCGTTGGCGGCAGTCGCATAGGGTCCGCTCACGCATCCCCAATTCGCTGTGGGCAGCCGCGGTGAAGGCGACCGGCACCTACGGAGTTTGCCGGACGGCCAGAGTGTTGCGGGTCAACTATTACGCGCTCAAGAAACGGGTTGAGCAAGGCTCTGCCACCGGTCTGCCAGAAGGGGGTGCGATAGCGTTTCTTGAGTTGGCCCCTCCCGCTGACCATGGCTTGGCCGCGATACCCACGGGTGCTGGCGAATTCACTATGGAATTGGAGGATGTTGACGGGGCGAAAATGCGGGTTCACCTGAAGGGCTTTGAGGCACCCGACCTAGCGTCATTGAGCCGGAGCTTCTGGAATCCTGCGCTATGATCCAGATCACGCCTCAGATGCGGATCCTGGTAGCCATCGAGCCGGCCGATTTTCGCAAAGGAATCGACGGTTTGGCCCAGATCTGCAAAGACGTGCTGAAGCACGACCCGTTCGGCGGTTGGGTTTTTGTGTTTCGCAATCGCCCGGCGACGGCACTAAAAGTCCTGGTTTACGATGGCCAGGGTTTTTGGCTCTGCCACAAGCGTCTGTCCAGCGGTCGCTTCCGCTGGTGGCCGACCTGTGGCTCGGCGGCGGTCAAGACACTGGCGGCCTATCAGTTGCACGTTCTTTTCTCGGCAGGCAATCCCGAAGCCACGCAAGCGGCACCAATATGGCGACCGGTCGGCCCCGGCAGTTGATACGATTTGGCGTTCGCACGCAGTGCGAAGACATACCAAACTGATCTTCCGTATTCCCGGCCGTGTTGTTATGGTGTTTGCGTGTGAAATGAAACGCGGAATTTGGAATTGGGACTGTCGTCCGTAGGGCCATATTCTCCGGCCCGTCTGCGGAATCGATGTTTTCGCTGGTTGCGATTATAGGTATCATGACGCGAACAAAACCAACGATCATCGAGCTGGACATGAACAAGCTGGAAGATATCCTACGGCGCGTCGAGACGCAAGAACTCCACGCGGACGACTACGAGACGATCAGGACATTAGGCCAATCGTACGTTCATTTGACAGAGTTGCTCAAAGACAAGAATGCGAGCCTCGGTCGCCTGCGAAAGATGCTCTTCGGTGCAAAGACAGAGAAGACCGCAACGGTGCTTGGTAGCAGCCAGACATCGGACATTCCCTTGCCGCCCAGCGACGATGCCCACCCCGAGTTGCCCCTAGCAACCAACGCCGAATCCAATCCGGAAGGCAACGCGGAAACCGACGCAAAGAATGATTTCGCGACACCTAGTAAGGGTCACGGCCGCAACGGGGCCACCGCTTACACCGGTGCCGAGAAGATCGAAGTGCCTCTCGCATCGCTGCAAGCGGGCGACCCCTGCCCAAAGTGTGGGGAGGGCACGGTCTATGAGACGAATCGTCCCGGGGTGCTGATTCGTCTGGTGGGCCAGGCACCGGTGGGGGCCAAGGTGTACTATCTCCAGAAATTGCGATGCAATCCTTGCGGCGCATTGTTCACCGCCGAGGCACCTGAAGGCGCAGATAAGAAGTACGCCGCGACGGCCGGGAGCATGATTGGACTGTTGAAGTACGGCACCGGAATGCCCTTCAATCGAGCAGAGAATCTGCAAGAGAGCCTGGGTATTCCCTTGCCTGCCTCGACCCAGTGGGACATCGTCGAAGCCCATGCCGAACAAATTGAGCCGGCTTTTGAAGAACTCATTCGGCAATCGGCCCAGGGCGATGTGGTACACAACGACGACACGAACGTCAAAATCCTGGAACTGATGAAGCAGCGAGCCCAGCAAGAGGCTTTGGCCGAATACGCCATGGAGGACTCGGCGGAGAAAGAGAAGCAGCGGACTGGCATGTTCACCACGGGCATCGTGTCGACGCACAACGGGTACAAGATTGCGTTGTTCCTCAGCGGACGCCAGCATGCCGGAGAGAACTTGGAGGACGTGTTGATCCAGCGTGCCGCGAATCTACCCTCGCCCATCCAGATGTGCGATGCGCTAACGCGGAATCTGCCGGGCAAACTGCAAACGATTCTCGGCAACTGCCTGGCCCACGGCCGGCGGAAGTTCGTGGATGTGGTGGAACAGTTTCCCGGGGAGTGCCGGCATGTGCTGGAGGCACTCTCTGTACCCTATCGTAACGACGCGATCGCCCTGGAGAAAAATCTTTCAGCGGAGGAACGATTACTCTTTCACCAAGTTCAGAGCGGTCCGGCCATGGAGGAACTTCATGCCTGGCTTACCCAGCAGTTCGACCAGCAGCGAGTGGAGCCGAACTCGGGGCTGGGCAAGGCCATCTCCTATCTGCTGAATCACTGGAAGAAGCTGACGCTTTTCCTGCGCGTGGCTGGGGCACCCTTGGACAATAATATCTGTGAGCGCGCCTTGAAGAAGGCGATTCTCCATCGCAAGAACGCATTGTTTTACAAGACCTGCCATGGTGCCCACGTTGGGGACATCTTCATGAGCCTGATCTACACGTGCCAACTCTGCGGGGCCAATCCGTTCGATTACCTCACCGAACTGAAACTCCATGCAGACGAACTCTCTGCGAGCCCGCAGGACTGGATGCCCTGGAACTACCAGCAGACGCTCTCAGACGTCGCCAGTACTCCTAGCATCGCAAGCTAGCCCCTCACCAGTCCCCGGCCGCAGCCAGCCAACCCGATTGCTGCCAAAGATTTTTCACGGCTGCCGGAAGGACACACTAACCTGAGGTTGGTGCGGGGGAACTCGGTGGCGGTAGCGTTCAGTTCGGCGCACAGATGGCGAATCACTTCGTCCGCCCGATGGGCTTTCCCAGAAACTTGGCCAAGCGATCAGAAGACGCCAAGGCGTTCTGATGAAGGTTGAAGAGATCCTTCACGGCGGCGGGCCGCCGAAAAACGGATCCCAACGCGGCACCGAGTTGGCCGGCGAACGACTTCTGCGCAAGCAGTTTTCCAATATCGGGCGGAAGCTCATCGTCGACCGCATCACTAATGGCCCGAATCGCCAGAAAATCAACGGCCCTTTCGCGGCAGATTTCGGCCACGGCAAAAGACTCCATGTCGACCGCCAGGGCATCGTGCTGGCAGCCCAGTTGTTGCTTTTCCTCGCGAAGCCGGACCACTCGATCGCAGGTTAGCAACCGTCCTCGATGAAGATTCTGTACTTCATTCAACCAAGGGGCTAGCGCGTCGGGGTCGAGAGTAACCTTGCCGCCCTCGGCGTTCACGAGCGAAGTTGCCACGACGAGGTCCTGTCGCTTTGCCCGGCGGTTCAGGCCGCCGGCGAATCCGGCCGAAACGATCAGTTGCGGTCGATAGGCGTCGATTAACGCATGCGCAGCCTTGGCGGCGCGACGGCGGCCCGGTCCCGACTCGACCAGTACGATTTCCCGACTGCCGTGTCGTCCCTGTCTTACGACGAAACCGTCGCCGCGGATTACGCGGACTTGGCTCAAAGTATCGACGAAGCATCCGGCTTCCATCGCTAGGGCAAAGACGATTCCGAGATCGGGTTGTGCAACAATTACATCATCTGCCATACGGCCATTTTCACCATGTCGCCGAAGCGACGATTCGCGGCCATTACGGCCGAAGGCTCGAAACCACAGTGCATCAGGCAATGTTCGCAACGCCGATCATTGCCTGGCCCATACTTCGACCAATCGGTGGCCGCGACGAGTTCTGCATAGGTTTTGTAGTGTGCATCGCCGAGTAGGTAGCACGGCCCTCGCCAACCGCCGACGTTACGCGTGGGATTCGCCCAGGCGGCACAGTCCAATTCGCGCTCGCCGCAGAGGAAATCGAGATAGAGCGGCGTGGCCACGAGGCGGAACCGCTGAAGCATCGGCTTGGCTGCGCGAAACTTGGCATGTACGTCATCGCGGGTCATGAAGAGTCGGTCGGCGCTGGTCGGATTGATGTGTACGTTCTCGTAGGCATAAGCCGGCGAGACCATGAAACCGCCCACGCCCAATTCGGAAAGCAAGGCCCATAGCACGCCGACTTCGTTCATGTCGGTCTCATGGTAGACGGTGGTGTTTGTCGTGACCTGGAACCCGGCGGCCACGGCCGCTTTGACGCCGGCCACCGCAGCGGCAAAACAGCCTTCGCGCTCGACCAGACGGTCGTGCGTGACCTCCATGCCGTCGAGGTGTACGTTGATGAACAGCCGCGAGGTGGGGCGAAAGCCGGGCAGCTTCTTCTCAAGCATCGTGGCATTGGTGCAGATGTAAACGTGCTTCTTCCGCTCGACCAGCTTGGCAACTAGTTCTTCGATCCCCTCGTAGAGCAGCGGTTCACCGCCGCAAACACTAACCACCGGGGCGCCACATTCGTCGGCCGAGGCCAGGCAGTCTTCGATCGACAGCCGCTCGCGAATCGTGGCGGCATACTCGCGAATCCGTCCGCAACCCGTGCAGGTCAGGTTGCAAGCATGCAGCGGTTCGAGCATGAGCACCAGTGGGAACCGTTTCCGACCTGAAATCTTCTGCTTAAGAAGATAGCCCGTGAGCGAAGTCGTCAGAGAGAGAGGGAAACGCATGATACCATCCTTGGGTGGTCGACATGCTTGGCCCATTCGGCCAAGGCCATTAAGGGGAAATAAATGGGATAATAATGGTAACGGAGATAAAAGACACAAGGGAACCCGGTGCCGGTGAATTGGCTTTCATTCCAGGTGCCGTCGTGGTTTTGCGTTTGCGCTAGGTAACGTACGCCGCGGAGCACGGCAGGATGTTCAGCCATGCCGGCTGCAATCAGACCGAGTACGGCCCAAGCGGTCTGCGATGCGGTGGTTTGCCCCTGGCCACGAAGCTCGGGCCGCTCATAGGAATTGGGCGATTCGCCCCAGCCGCCGTTGGCCTGCTGATGGGCCAGGAGCCACTTGGCACCCGTCACCACGGCTAGATCGTCCTGCGGAACGCCAACCTCGATCAAGCCCGTCATGGCCTGCCAGGTTCCATAAATATAATTGACGCCCCAGCGGCCGAACCAGCTTCCGTCGGCCTCCTGAGAACGTCGAACGAACTCGACAGCGCGATCAACGTGTGGATTTCCCACACGGCAGCCGAGTTTGCCCAATGCTTCGAGCACTCGACCACAAAGGTCGGCGGTGCTGGGGTCGATCATGGCGTTATGATCGGCGAACGGCACATAACAGAGAAAGTGGCGATCGTTGTTGCGGTCGAACGCGCCCCAACCACCGTCCCGATTCTGCATGGCCAATATCCATCGCAGCCCGCGCTCGATCGCAGCCACGGAATCTTTCAGCTCCGCCGAGCGGCCCGCTGCGGGAATCGCGATCAAAGGCTGGGCGAGAGCATGCAAATCCATTCCAACTCTCCCTCCGGGAGGGGGCTGGTATGAGGGGGAATGGGAATCCCACACCCTCACCCCCTGCCCCTCTCCCAG